>CAJWBT010000298.1 GCA_913020235.1 uncultured Chloroflexota bacterium | reverse complement strand
TGGGGCCACCGAGTACAGCACCCGCACCGAAGTCAAGAACATGAACAGCTTCCGCTCCGTGTACCTGGCGCTGCAATACGAGGCGGAACGCCAACGCCGGGTTGTTGAGGAGGGCGGCCGGGTGGCCCAGGAGACCCGGGGCTGGATTGAGGACCGAAACGTTACGGTTTCCCAGCGGAGCAAGGAGTACGCTCACGACTACCGCTATTTTCCCGAGCCGGACTTGCCCCCCCTGGCCGTCGATGAAGCTTGGGTCGAGGAGATTCGAGCGCGCTTGCCGGAGCTTGCAATGCAGCGCAAGGCCCGCTTGGTTGAGCGGTACGGGATTCCCGACTATGATGCCAGGTTGCTCACCAGCTCCAAGGCCACGGCAGATTACTTCGAGCAAGCGTTGGGGCAAAAAGGGCTCACCGGGGCGGCCCTGGAGAAGTTTGCCAAAGCCGTCAGCAACTGGATTCTGGGTGACCTGAGCCGATTGATGAACCTGGAGAATATGGACATCGCCGGCGTTCTGGTGACTCCGAAACATCTGGTTCAACTCATTGACCTGGTCGATGCAGGCTCGATCAGCGTCACCATGGCCAAGACAGTGCTGGAGGAAGCGTTCTCCACCGGGGACGCCCCGGCCGAGATCGTTGAAGCCAAGGGCTACGCCCAGATAAGCGACTCTTCGGCATTGCAATCGGCGGTGGCCGATGCCATAATGGCCCACCCCAGAGCGGTGGCCGACTACCTGGGTGGCAAGGATACCGCGACGCGGTTCCTGGTGGGCCAGGTGATGAAGATCACCAGGGGCCAGGCCAACCCTGAGCTGGTCAACCAACTGGTCCGGGAAGGGCTGGAAGCGCTCAAGACCGATCCTTCTCCATCCCCTGGCGACCGGGGGGGAATCCCCTCGGCTACCGCTCCTCCGGGGGAGGAGAACAGAGAGTTTAAGCCGAGGTAATTCCTTGGAATCCTACCTGAATGTCGCTCAAATTCTAATTTCCCTGTTCATCGTGATGGTGATCCTGGCCCAGGTGAAGGAAGGGGGTGGTGGACTCTTCGGGTCTGCCCAGTCGTCCGGCCGCACGCGGCGCGGACTGGAGAAGACCCTGTTCCAGTTCACCATCATCCTGACGGCCCTCTTCCTCGTCATTTCCATCGTCAGCGTGCGGGTGACCTAGGGCGGCTCGCCGCTCTGGTCTACTGCTGTGGAAATGCCGCTCCGGGTGCACCTTCCGCGATGTCCAGCGTAGAGGCAGGCGCACTTTCATGCATCATGGCGGCCACGGGATGCAGCACGAACGGCTCCCGGCCTGACCATGGTGCGCGGGGATGAGAGAATAGACCCCCGTGAGCAGCAGGGGTCAGGCCGTCCGATCGTCCTGACTACCGACTTCGGTCTTGCCGACCCCTACGCCGGAGTAATGAGAGGCGTGGTACTGGGAATCAACCCCGGGGCAACGGTTATCGACCTTACCCATCAGATTCAGCCTCAGGACCTTCGCCAGGCCGCTTTTGTCCTGGGTACCTCCTACCGTTTCTTTCCCACCGGCTCTATACATGTAGCTGTCGTGGATCCGGGCGTGGGCACGAAACGGCGAGCCTTGCTGTTGGTCACTCCCCATGGCAGCTTCCTGGCTCCGGACAACGGCATCCTCAGCTACGTTGTCAGCGATTACCTGGACCAACCCCTGGAAGCAGAGGGGTGGGTGGCCCTGCCCTCTTCATTGGCCGCCTACAGCCTGGAAAACTCCCGGTACTGGCTACACCCGGTAAGCTGGACCTTTCACGGGAGGGATATCTTCGCCCCCGTGGCGGCGCACCTCACCCTGGGCGTGGCGCCCGAGGACCTGGGCAGTCCGGTGGAGGAGCTGGTGTGGCTGGCCGCCCCGCAGCCGGTGACCCGGGACAACGTGACACGCGGCGAGGTGGTTTACGCCGACCATTTCGGCAACCTGGTGACCAACATTCCGGCCGGCGTGCTGGAGCAAGGGGGCGAAATCCAGGTAGAAGTCAGAGGCCGCCGGATCGCCGGGTTGGTACAGACCTTCGGCCAAGGAGCACCGGGACCGGCCGGCGCCCTCCTGGCCCTGGTGGGGAGCCACGGCTACCTGGAGGTGGCGGTGCGAAACGGCAGCGCCGCGCTCACCCTGGGCGCCGGCGCGGGGGAGCCGGTCCGGGTTACGGTGGCGCCGTGAAGAGGGGGGCCTGCCTATTGACATCGATTCGGCCCATGCTAGTATGGGGGCTACTCTGCCGCCCCGGCAGTTTCAGGCCAGATTAGGGAGATGCCATGGAGATGGACCGCGACACCTTGCTAGGGCTTTACAAGACCATGGTGACCATCCGCAGGTTTGAAGAGAGGGGAATCCCTGAGACTGGGCAGCGGGGCATGTCGGCTTCGGTCCACTCTTCGGCGGGCCAGGAGGCGGTGCCCACCGGGGTTTGCGCCCACCTCAGCGACGAGGACTATATCGGCAGCACCCACCGGGGCCACGGCCACTGCATCGCCAAAGGGGTGGACCCCAAGCGGATGATGGCCGAGCTGTTCGGCAGGGCCACCGGGCCCAACAAGGGCAAGGGTGGCTCCATGCACATCTCCGACATGAGCAAGGGAATGCTGGGCACCAACGGAATCGTGGCCGCCAGCGTTCCCCTGGCGGTGGGCGCGGGGCTCACGTCCAAGATCAAGAAGCTGGGCCGGGTGGCGGTGGCCTTTTTTGGCGACGGCGCGGCCAACCAGGGGGTCGTTCACGAGTCGATGAACCTGGCCTCCGTGTGGAAACTGCCGGTGATCTTCTGCTGCGAGAACAACCAGTACGCTATGTCCACCCCGGCCGAATACAGCCTGTCGGTGGCCCACGTGGCCGACCGGGCCGCCGCTTACAGCATGCCCGGGGTGAGCGTGGACGGGATGGATGTCTTCGCCGTCTACGATGCGGCCGGAGAGGCGGTGGCTCGGGCCAGGGCCGGGGAAGGCCCGACGTTGCTTGAGTGCATGACCTATCGCTTCTACGGGCATACCGTTTTCGATAGCCCGCTCAACTACCGCACCAAGGAGGAGGAGGACCACTGGCGGGCCCGGGACCCGATAAAACAGTTCCGTGAGACGGTGCTTCCCCAGGGCGATGTCACCGCCGAGGAATTGGACCAGATCGACCAAGAGGCCGGGGACCTCATGGACGAGGCCATCAAGTTCGCCGACGAAAGCCCGCTGCCCGAGGCCCTCGAACTCTACGACGACGTATACGTCAGCTACCCCTTCGAGGAGCTGAAACGCGGCGTCAATATGGAGATCTGAGGTTCAGTCAGCCCCGGAGACACGGAGGCCAGGCCCCTAGGCCGGCCCGGCTTCGTCGGGAACCTCAGCGGGAACGGGAACGCAAGCGGGCAGCTTACCCACTTCCCCACGAACCTCAAGGAGATAAGAATGGCCACCACTTTCGCCAGTATGATCACCGACTCCACCCGGGAGATCCTTTACCGCGATGCCGTCAACGAGGCCCTGCGGCAGGAGATGGCGCGGGACGAGACGATAATCATCATGGGCGAGGAGATCTCGGGCGCGGC
>CAJWBT010000297.1 GCA_913020235.1 uncultured Chloroflexota bacterium | reverse complement strand
TCCCCATGGCCAGTCCCACGTCCGCCTGGACCAGGGCGGGAGCGTCGTTGATGCCATCGCCCACCATGGCCACCACTTTCCCTTGGGACTGAAGCCGGCGCACCACCTCCGCCTTGTCCTGGGGCAAGACCTCCGCCTCCACCTGGTCCACGCCCACCTGCTCGCCGATAGCTCCGGCGGTTTGCGAGTTGTCGCCGGTCAGCATCACCACTTGCAGCCCCATCTGCTGCAATCGGGCCACGCCGTCCCGGGAAGTCGGTTTGAGGGTGTCGGCCACGGCGATGATGCCCAGGGCCACGTTTTCGGCGGCGAGAAACATCGGCGTTTTGCCCTGGAGGGCCAGCTCATCCGCCGTTTCAGCCAGTCCATTGAGCTGGACGTTGCCGGCTTCCATGAGAGCCTGATTGCCGAATTGCACAGCGCGGCCGTCGATTTGGGCCTCGATTCCGAGCCCAGGAATCGCCCGGAAATGGTCCGCCGGCTGTAGCTCTAGGTCCCGCGCCTGGGCCTCCAGGACGATAGCCTCACCGAGGGGGTGTTCCGAACCCCGCTCCGCCGATGCCGCCAACCGCAGCAACTCGGCCTCGGGGGTGCCCACGGCGACCACGTCGGTGACCACGGGTTTCCCGGTCGTCAGGGTACCGGTCTTGTCCAGCACCACCACGTTGACCCGATGGGCGATCTCCAGTGCCTGGGCGCCCCGGATCAGCACCCCGAGTTCGGCCCCCTTGCCCGTGCCCACAATAATTGCGGTAGGGGTAGCCAGGCCGAGGGCGCAGGGACAAGCGATGATCAGAACCGCCACGAACACCAGGGTGGCGAAGGTCAAAGCCGGGGCCGGGCCCAGCAGCATCCAGAACAAGAAAGCAGCCAGGGCAGTGCCGATGACGGCGGGCACGAAGTAGGCTGACACCTGGTCGGCCAGCCGCTGAATCGGGGCCTTGGAGCCTTGAGCTTCTTCCACCAGCCGGATGATCTGGGCCAGCACCGTGTCCCGTCCGACTTTGGTGGCCCGGAACTGGAAAGAGCCGTGCTTGTTGAGCGTAGCGCCGTAGACCACCTGGCCGGGCTGCTTGTCAACCGGCATGCTCTCTCCGGTGAGCATCGACTCGTCAACGCTGGAGTAACCCTCGATCACTTCGCCATCCACCGGCACCTTCTCTCCGGGGCGCACCAGGATAACGTCGCCGGGGACCACCGTCTCGATCGGAACGTCCGCTTCCCGCCCGTCGCGGACCAGGCGGGCGGTATTGGGGCGCAGTCCCATAAGCCGCCGGATGGCCTCCGAGGTCTTGCCCTTGGCCCGCGCCTCCAGCCAACGCCCCAGCATGATCAGCGCGATGATCAGCGCCGCCGTATCGAAGTAGACCGCAGTCCCGATTCCGTTGTCCTCCAACACCTGGGCCGCCAGCGCGTCCAGCAACACCACGGCCACGCTGTAGCCGTATGCGGTGCTAGTGCCCATCGCGATCAGCGTGTGCATGTTGGCCCGCCGGTGCCGCAGGGCGGGTATTCCGGAAGAGTAGAACATCCAGCCGGCCCAAAACTGGATCGGCGTAGCCAGGGCCCAGAGCAAGAACGGGTAGAACCCGCGCTCCATGAAAGAGTCAACCCAGGGTAAAGCATCGAAGGTACCCAGAAAAAGGAGGATGGCCCCGGCGCCGGCCAGCACCACACGGTTTCGCAAGGCGACGATTTCCTTGACCTTGGCCAGCCTTTCCAGCTCCTCCTTGGAGCCCCCGGCGTCCACATCCACCCCTTCCACTCGGTATCCGGCTTCCTCGACCGCCCGGCGAAAGTCTTCCAGCTCGGCAAAGCCCGCGACGTAGTCCACCGTGGCCTTTTCGGTTGCCAGGTTGACGCCGGCCTCGGACACCCCAGGGATCCCTTTCAGCGCCGACTCTACGTGGCCGACACAGGAAGCGCAGGTCATACCACTCACGTTCAGCATCATCCGAGACGTGGGGATCTTGTACCCGGCCTGATTCACGGCCTCGCGAAGCCGTTCCAACGGCACCTGCCCGGTGCCAAACTCCACGGCGGCTTTCTCGGTGGCCAGGTTTACGCTGACGCCGGCGACCCCCGGGACCTCCCTGAGGGCCTCCTCCACGTGGCCCACGCAAGAGGCGCAGGTCATCCCCTCCACCGGCAGGGTTACTCGTTCAGCTTGCCGAGACCCTATAGCCATGTGCGAACCTCAATCCCGAAACGCTTCGGTCATTTGTTGGCGAGGATGTACAGGTCTTTCAACTCATCGAGCACCTGATCCTCGCGCCCCGTCTTGATGCCTTCCACCACGCAGGAGTGCAGGTGGCCCTCCAGCAAAATGCTCTCAATCTTCTCGATGGCCCGCCTGACAGCGTAGGTCTGCTTGAGGATGTCGACGCAATACTTGTCTTCCTCCAGCATCTTTCGAATGCCGGATAGGTGTCCCTCGATGTAGCTCAGCCGCTTCAGGGCATCCGCCTTGTTCTCGGATAACGTACTGCTGTTCGTCATATTCTCCAAACCCATACCCCCTGGGTGGGGGTTCATATTCGACTATACCCCGGTTCAATCCGAACGTCAATGCCGAGTCGCCAGGAGAATCTCGCATGCTACTTGCCACCAGCACCACGGCCCACGTACCAATGGACACCGCCCTGTCATCTCGAGTCCTTCGCGGGAAGGACGAGGGATCTGGGGAGGCGGAGGAGACGCCCCGCCCCAGATGCTTCGCCGCTGCGGCTGGCTCAGCATGACATTTTCGGAGCAGTGACGGTCTTGGGGCAAGGTCCGTATGGGCTCTTTGTGCTCCGATTCCCGAGCGATGTTCACTCCTCGCTCGCGCCGGCCGTGGACTGGGCGTGAACACGGCGGCCGGTGAAGCTGCCCGGGGTCGCCCGGGCTGTCGGTGTGGATCGAGGGCTGCCGCTCCGGCCATCTCTATGGTAGAGTACGGCAACTGACGGATAGGAGGAGTACCGTGACGATCGGTTGGGCCATAGTGAGCACCGGATCCCATGCGGAGAATAGAATCGCCCCTGCCATCGGCGCCACCAAGGGGGCGGAGCTGGTGGCGGTATGCAGCCGCGGCCAGGAGCGCGCTGAAGAGTTTGCCGAGAAGCACGGGGCCAAGGCCGCTTACCATTCCGTGGAGGAGATGGTCCGGGATTCCCGGGTGGACGCCGTGTTCATTGTTTCACCCAACTCTTTACACGCCCGGCACACGTTTCTGGCGGCCCAGGCGGGAAAGCACGTGATATCAGAGAAGCCGATGGCCACCACCCTGGAGGACGCGGTGGAGATGGTGCGCCGGTGCCGGGCCAACGGGGTCAAGCTGGGCCTGGGCTTCGAACTCAGGCAACACCCCGCCCACATTCTCGTTCGCAGCGTGATCGCCCAGGGGGCCTTGGGCCGGATAGGGCTGGCCCAGGGGCTATGGGGCGGAGGGGTGCGGGGCCAGGACGAGCCGGCGCCCCGCACCGGCGCGCAGCTATGGTGGGAGCAGCCGGAGATGGTCGGCGGCGCCTCCCCGATGATGGGCATGGGGGTTCACGTGGTGGACCTGCTGCGGTTCCTT
>CAJWBT010000296.1 GCA_913020235.1 uncultured Chloroflexota bacterium | reverse complement strand
ATCACTCGGCGGGAGGGTCTCCCTCCTACGCCGGCGCCGGGGCGTCGGTCGACAAATTCGCCAGCCATTGTGCGCGCATGGGCGCACCGCCCGACGCCGTGAAGCGGATACTGGACTCGCCCTTCGGCTTCAACGTGGGCCGGCTCAGCCGGTACGCCGAGGACTGGTACGCCACGCTGAGTTCCCTGGGGCTGTGCAACCGGGCTCAAATAAACCGGTTCCACTCGATAGAAAGCTGCGCCGAGCTTTATTCAGCGACCACCGGCTTCGAGATCAGCTCCGAGGAGTTGGAGACCGCCGCCGAGCGGGTTTGGAACGTGAAGAAGGCCTCCAACGTCAGGGAGGGCTTCGACAGAAAGGATGACCGGCTCCCGCCGAGCTGGTTCCATCCGCTCAAGGATGCCAAGGGCCAGGAATTGAGGATTCGTGATTACTACGGCACCAAGGACCTCACCCCCGAGGACGTAGAGTACTTATTCGATGACTACTACGATGAAAGGGGCTGGACCAGGGAGACGGGCATACCCTCCAGGGAGAAGCTGGCGGAGCTGGGGCTGGATGAAGTCGCCCGCGATCTGGGGCTAACCACTGCTGAACAGGCCCCCAAGACGCGGTAGTCCGGGACGGGCCTTCGCCTTGAGGGCAGCCTGCCTTTTAAGCATGGAAGACGCCCCGGCCCGGCCGGCGAGCCACGGGCGGGCTCTCCAGAGCGGACAAAAGGTAAAACATTTTCGTTGACTTTCCCCCTCGGCTGCTGAACATTTTTGTATTCTGTCTGCGAGATGCGAGAATGGGAGCACACGTATGCCGTCCAAGGTTATCGTCCACAACACAGTCAGCCTCGACGGCTCCACCACCGGCTTTGCGCCAGACATCGGTCTCCACTATGAGATAGCGGGTAGATACAACCCGGGCCTAATGTTGGTGGGATCCAGGACAGCAAAAACGGGCATCGAGATGTTCACCGAAGAAGTTCCGGTTGAGGACGAGTCCGACTTCAACGCACCTGAATTAGCGGTTCCCGACACGCGGCCATACTGGGTAATACCTGACAGCCGTGGGATCATGCAAGACCTGCTACATGTCTATAGAAGGTCTGAATACTGCAAAGATGTGGCAGTCCTGGTTTCAAAGACCACTGCGTGTTCCTATTTGCGCTACTTGGCTGACAGGAACTATGAGTACTTTGTGTCAGGAGAAGATCACGTCAACTATCGAGAAGCCCTTGCAACACTGGATGAACGATACGGGCCCAAAGTCGTCTTGACCGATAGCGGAGGGACGCTGAACTGCATGCTCCTGCAGCAAGCGCTCGTAGATGAGATCAGCCTGCTCGTGGCGCCGGTATTGGTGGGAAGTCATGGCACGAATCTGTTCCGCAGGCTTGAGATGCAGAACAACAGTAGAACTCCCGCCCTGGAGCTAATAAAGAGCGAAGCCACGGGCAGCAATCACGTCTGGCTTGCGTACAAGGTGTCCAAGTAATCTTCTTGCGAGATCAACTCAAGAAGTGCTCCGACCGGTACTCTGGGTTAGGGGTAGAATCTCCGGAACACTCGGCACACCGCGAGGCTGAACCACAGGTACAGGTCTTTGTCCCCACCCCGAGACATCTTCATCTGCCATGATCCATCCATGGCTTGCCTGTGACGGAGCCAGTTCAACCCTCCTTCGATCTGGCTGTCGTGCTTGCTGAGCCCGACGAGAGATAGAGAGTCGAGAGCGGATACCAGGTCAGTGAACCAAAATGGAAAGGAAAACCCTGTCCAAAAGCTGGAAGACTTCCGGTCAGGATACCGATCAGGTTTGAAGAAACGTGACACCAAAAGCTGTCCCGCGTGAATGGCTTCAGGGGTGCCGCGAAACTGAGGATGAGCGGCAAAGGTCCTCAAGACAACCCCTGTTATGCAGTGGGAAAACGGTCGCGACCTATCTGGTTCAGCCGTCTCCTCCGCAGTCAGCAATGCCGAAAGGGTGTTTGTGGGGTACGCTGTTCGATATGGGATTGCCCAGCCACCGTCACTCTGCTGTATCCCAAGCAACCAGGTGAATCCCTGCGCAATACGCTGGTCGCCGCCATATCCAGCCTTAATCAATAACTCCATGATACCGGCGGAATAGTTTGGGGTGTATTGGTTTCCATACATACCCCGAAAGTCGCCGTCCCGTGTCTGAAACTGAAACAGGAATTCGGCAGCGTTTCTGATCATGTGGTGGTCTCTTGTGAGAGCGTACTTCTCCACCAGTTGCGCAAAGACACGGTACGTCTCAAGTTGGTCATAGTTAAGCTGTGAGCGTACCTTGGATTGCTGGGTGGGGTATGGCCAAGCGCCGTCCTCGCGCTGTCTTCTAGCAAAACGCGAAACCTCAGCAGAGTCCCATATGCTCCTTGGGTCGGTTGGAGCCTCTCCCAAGAGATCTCGCTTCGTCCAGTAGGTCAGTGCCGCATTGCCGCTGGAAAGCAGCTTGGGCACAGGGTCAACCTTTAACTCCCTTTGCCACGCCATCAGCCCGTTCCTCATGACGCTTTTGGTACCGTTGCGCAGGTATGCCGTCGATGTGCCGCGAGAAGGATACAGGGATGATTCCAACACCTAAGACTAATTCGGCGTAATGGCAAGAAAGTTGCCACTACGCCGAAACTGGCCCGCCGCCATCGGGTGAAAACCGCTAGTCCTGAGCTTGTCGAAGGACCGGGGCGGGCCTCCCGTTGTCATACCCGGATAGTCTCCGGGTATGACCTACTGAACGTGGGGCAGCACTTCTTCGACGCACCGCCGGAACTGGCCCTCCTGGTCCCAGGAAGGGAACCTCAACAGAATGTCCGTGGCCCCGTCGTCCACCAGCGACTGGAGTTGCTGGATGCATTGCTCCGGCGACCCATGGGCCACCCAGTTTTCTATCGCTCCACGCTTGAAGTCCAGCGAGTAGTACTGGTCCAGGTACTGCTTGGTCTCCTGGAAAGCCGCCTCCCGGTCCTCGTTGACGTTGATGTTGAAGTAGAGAGCGCACGGTTTGTCTTCAAAGCTGCGGCCATAGTCCCCGGCGTACTCCAAGACACGCCTTCTCAGCTCTTTGAA
Organism: uncultured Chloroflexota bacterium; assembly: GCA_913020235.1. The sequence goes on along the minus strand of CAJWBT010000296.1, from coordinate 494 downwards.
GTCGTTGGTCGGGTTGGCGGTAGTCATCCAGCCGTCTCCCATTTGGGCAACGCGGCGCAGGGACCGCTCGATGATGTGGGGCTTCCCAATACCCAATTTGGGGTTGCTGATGACCCAGATAGGCGGTGGGCTCTGGACCGGCTTGGGCTCGATGAACGCGTTCTCCAACCGGTGGAATCGGCCCTCGAAGTTGACGCGGTCTTCGGTCCACAGCTTTCGCAGGATCGTGATGTTCTCCTCCAGGCGCAATGCCCGGTCCACTCCTCTGATGCCCATGTTCCGGTACTCGGCCCGGTGCTCCTGAGCGCTGATGGGGCCTCCCATACAGGCGCCGAGAATCATCCGGCCGCCGGAGAGCACGTCGAGGCTGGCCCACTGGTAGGCCAAGACGATGGGGTTCCGGGAAGGGAAGCTGGCCATGCAGGCGACGCCGATCCCGACCCGCTTGGTCCGGGCCGCGATGGCCGCCATCAGGGTTATCGACTCCAGCCTGG
>CAJWBT010000295.1 GCA_913020235.1 uncultured Chloroflexota bacterium | reverse complement strand
CCCGTTGGCCGGCCCAGGAAGTGGTCCAGCCTGTCGAGGTTTCAACCGGTGACGCCAGCCGCCCCGTGGGCTTGGATGAAGTCCGCGCCAAGTACCTGGCCAACGTCGAGCCGGTCCTGGGAGCGGACGCTGGGAGAGAGACTGCGGAGATGCTCTTGGACCTGGAGGATCTCCCTCGGATAGGCACCCTGGTTGACAAGCTGGCTACCCGGGTCTAGCCACTGATTTGGCGCAATCCTGCGGTGGCTCCGGTCAGTTGGACTGCATTTAGGAGCCCGGCTGATGTACCAACTGCGTGACTCTCAAATGGGCGCCGTGTTCTTCTAGAAGCGGCCGGTCCGTGCTAAGCAACTTGGCTTACCAGGGCGCCCGGGCCACCTGACACTATTCGCGAATAGTCGTGATGCCTGGCCAGGGGTACCACAGGGGACAACTTGGCGGGACTTCCTCACATGAACTCAATGAGAATTGGGCAGTGATCACTTGGCCCCCATTCATTCGGTTGATTGAGTGCTCGAACTTGAAGCCGTGCTTGGAGGTCCGCCGAGGCGAAAACGAAATCAAGTTGCCTCGTGGCGCTCCCCGGATCGTCTTGCTTCGTTCTAAAGGTTGGTACATTCTTGCTAGCTCGGGGGAGTTCTTTGGGCCAAGGACTTGCTTGAATTCCGCCAGCCGGAGCCTGGGGCCCCACAAAGTTCAACCCGAGTGCCTCCATCCTTAGAAAGATGCTCTCGTAGCGCATCCGCCAGTAATCGCTTCCTTCCTCTCCGTACCCAAAAAGGACGTTCAAATCGCCAGCGACGATTATTCGATGCCCTCTCTGCCGTCCTATCAAAGCCGAGAGGTCCGAGATCAGACGGTGAACCGAAGCGTCTGCGTAGATCCAGAACCCTTTGGCCTGGGCATCTGGTTTTTCCCACACACCGTACAGGGAACCAACCGTTAGCGTTTCTCCTGTTTCGAGATTCACGACGTTTCCGATAGAAAGGGTGCCTCGCCGGCTGACTCCGAGTTCCCCAGGGCGAGCATCCTCGATAGGCTTGAGTGACCTGCCGTCCAATTGGACTCTACCGGACAACTTGACAACAGCCGTGCGCCAAGGCCGATTCAGCCCAGCACCTTCAGTTCTCCACGGCTCGTTGCTCTCAATCTCGAACGAGCTTGCTACCGAGGATGGGGGTTCGCGAGCCTCTTGAAGGAGAGCGATATCTGCGCCGAAACGCTGAAGGTGGTCCCATAGCGAAGTCTGGCCGTTGATGTTCCATGAGATGATCCGAATCATCGAGCCTCTCGCCCCGTGAACAGCAGTATAATAATGGCTGAGGCGGACCGCCACGTTTGACCAGGCCCACACTATTGTTTCATAGTGGGGGGTCGCCCGATGGGCAACCGGGGGAGCCAGCTTCATCCACAGTGGATGCCCTTGGCCTGTAGCACAGGGCGCTGACATGAGGCAAAGAATTCGAGTTGGGCTACCCGGGTGACCGTGTCGAACTTGGCGTGGCCGACGATCAAGCAGGTAGATGCAGGCCAGCAGCCCCCGCCAACTCGTCTATCTCGGGCAGGCGCAACCGAAGCAGACCATCGGTAAAGCTCTCCGCCTCGTCATCCTCGGGCATCAGGTAGGGTAGGCGCACTCCACCCTCGCCGCCCGGCAGTTTTAGGACTTTCATGGTCATCTTGAGCCATCTGGGGCTCCCGCTGTGCCATTTCCCGACATGCCGGTTGAACCGCTGGAGATCCGCGTAGACTCGGCCCAAAGCATCGAAATCCCCGCTTTCGTAGAGATCGAGATAACGACGAAACGTCTTGGGAATGATGTTGGCTTCCGGGTTGAGCAGTCCGGTCGCGCCGAGGGCGAGCGTATGGAGAGAGCCGGGGAGCGGAACGTAGATGCCCACGTCTCGTTTGATCAGGTCCTTGAGGTCGATGAAGTAGGTGTCATCCAACCCGGATAGATTCACGGCCACGACCTGGGAGAACCTGTCACAAATGCCAGCGATCAAGGCCGGCCTCGGCGTGTAGCCGATGACCGGGTTCGGGGCGATTGCCACAGGGTGTTTGATGGCCCCAAGCACCTCGTCGAAATAGCCGGTGAACTCCGCATCCGTCGGCCGATATCCGTGCAACGAGGCGGGCCCATAGACATTCACGACCTCGACGCCCGCCTCGACTGCCAGCTTAGCGTGCTCAATCGTCGCCTGGGCCGTATGCTGCTCTGGCGGGTTCGCGTTGACCGGTACCTTGCCCTTGCAAACCTCGACGCCAATCTTGTAGACCCGCCTGAGTTCGTCCCGGGACAAAGCGTGGCCTTCGCCGGAACCGCCGCTCGCCAGGTAGACCCCCAGCCTCGCGTCGACAAAACGCTGCAGGAACTCGCGAAAAGCCTCTTCATCGAGGCCTTCCGATTTGGTGAATGTTGTTGCGTTTCTGCACAACAGGGTCAGGTTCGACATTTCGCACGTCCTCCCAGGTTCGTTCGTAGGCTCGGACCATCTTGCCGGTTTCAGGTTCGCCGGCACACTGCCTAGCGGGGCAAACGCAACAATTGATTCCGTCCTCTGTGGCTGATGCGGCCACAGTCTTAAACCATGGGCCGGAGATAGGGGGAGGCCCACCGGGAGCGCCCGCAATCAATCAATGGCACGCCAGTCCTTGCCAAGCTGATCGAAGCGGCAGCGAAGCTCTGCCACCACGCCCTCGGGCACGGCAGGGCCCCTCTCCACAGTATCGATGTTGGCCAGCATGTGCGCGGGACTTCCCGTCCCAACGATGCCAGTGTGCACATCCTCATGGGCCAGGGCGAAACCGAGTGCCAGGGCAACAGGATCACTCGGGCAATCTTCAATAGGGCCTAACTCGAGCATCGCCCTTGCCCGTCTCAGCCGCTGCAGGTTAGTTCCCGACACGCCTGCGTCCCCGTCCGATGCCAACGCATAGCCCCACACGGCGTTGGCGATTGGATGTTTGGCAATTATGCCAACTCCCCTCGACCTGGCCTGCTCGAAAAGCCTGTACCGGGCTCCCTGGTCTACCAAGTTGAATGAGGTCTGCAGCGTATCAAATAGACCGCTTAGTACAGCCCACTCAGCGTCCTCGTTCTCCCCACTGTAGCCAACGAATCGTGTCTTTCCAGCTTCTTTGGCATCCAGCACAGCTTGGATGATGTCGTCGGCGAGGGGTGCCGAGATATCATAGGCATGGATCTGCACCAGATCCACGTAGCCTGTATTCAGCTTCACCAGACTTCGATCGATGCTCTCTCGCATCGTCTGGCCAGTCCAAGGCTTACCTGAGGAGCCCGTGGAAACATGGCCCGCTTTAGTGGCTAAGACGATTTCGTCGCGACGGTGGGCCACCGTTTTGCCTATCAACTCCTCGCTGTTCCCGTAGCACTCCGCGGTATCAAAGAAGTTGATGCCTGCGTCCAGCGCGGAGCCGAGTATTTTGCCCGCTTTCTCAGTTTCCGCCGGTGATAGAGCACCTAGTTGGGCCAACCCAATGCCAAGCCGGCTGACCCTCAGCCCTGTCTTCCCCAGTGTCGCATACTTCATGCAATAACTTCCCAACCATCCGTTTGGC
>CAJWBT010000294.1 GCA_913020235.1 uncultured Chloroflexota bacterium | reverse complement strand
GCGAGAAATCCACCCTCCCTTTTAGCTGCAGCACCAGGTTGATGGTGCTTGAAAAGGGGGTGTACGGGGCGCCGGCGCCCCACATATCGATGATGCCGTCACGCCAGTACACTCCCTCGCCGGGGGCCGGCACCCCGGAGGTGATCAGGGCCATGCCCTGCAACCGGTGATTCCTCCCCTGACCCACCGTTACCGCGGGTCCGATGACGGCGGGGAAGACCGTTCCGGGGCCGGAGACCTTGTGCCTGGGCTCCACCGCATCCAGGATGTTGATGATTCGGGTCTCGTCCCCTGGCCGCGCCACGCTCACTTCCACATCGATGAAATGGCTGTCCTGCAACACTTGCCCGCGAACCTCCTCCCTGCTGACGTACAGGACCCCGCCGGAGAAGCTGGTGGTGTCGGAGAAGACTATATCCTTAACCCGAAAAATGGCCTGCTCTAGCCTCACTTGGTTCCCTCCCTTGCCATTGGTAAATGATCTGTCTCAGGGGGATACCCCGTGCCCCCCCGGCAAATACGTGAATCCCCCGGATGCCCCTTTCGAGGCGTTGCCCCCAAAGCGCCCTGGAAGATGTCACCTGAGTGAGGCGAGGGGTCTGGGATGGTGGGTCCATGCTGCCAGGGAGAGACCCCGCACCAGATTCCTCGTCGCTTCGCTCCTCGGAATGACAGTGTCGGTTCGTTCTTCGAAATGACAGTGTTGCTTCGCTACTCGGAATGACAGTGTTGCTTCGCTACTCGGAATTCAATTTCAAGGCAAAGCTCCTCTTGGGAAAGGGGGTCAAGGGGGAATTCCCCGGACCGCGGTGAGCCGGTCGAACCGGGGCGGCAGACACTCGGAAGGGCTCCAGGTGCGTCTCATTACGAGGTTTGACCCTACGGGACAAGCTGAATTAACGCCAGGAGGCGGCCGCGGTCTGAAACACGGTGGGGTTCTCCACCCGGGTTTTCAGGGCCTGCAGCGCCTCCTCGACAATCTGCTTACGGAAATTCTTCTCCTCGTGAAGGGAGCGGCTCGGGTCGCCGACGGGATAGGGGACAGCCTTCCCCTCCACGATGCGGCTGGCGCCGACTCCCTCCGCCAGGTTGTAGAGGGGTGTTATGAGGGCGGTGGGAAGACCGGCCCGCTCCAACTCCTTGGCCAGCGTAGCTCCGCTACGCGTTCCCGTCCCTCAAGTGGCTGTCAGGATTATTCCCTGAACTCCCGCCGCAGAAAGCTCCGCTGCCATCTCTTGCCCGAACTTCCGGAAGCTGACAAGAGGCCCCATGTTGCCGGTGGTGCTGTAGAGGTAATCGTGCAGCCCGCCTATGGCCCCTTCCTTTTCCAGGTCCCGGGCGACATCCAGAGGGACCATGCGGTTGGGCTCGGCGCTGGCCGTCGTCGTGTCGTATCCCCCATGAATACTCTGGTACTTCTCGGAGGACATGGCGTGCTCTTGGGCGATGTCAAACTTGAGCCACTTGCTCGCCCAGCTCGACTCCAGCTTATCCGGATTACCTCGTTGGACTATTCCGCCTTCGGTTACCAGCGCGATGGTAGCCTTTTCGGGATTCTCCAGAGGGGGCGCCGGGGCCACCTTATCGTACTGGGGCAGGGGCCATTCGGTGTTGGGGGCCTCGCCTCTCAGCTTCCCCAGCAGCATCGAAACGGCCCGCTCTCCCGCCGTCTTCTCGGAGAACTCGTTCTCTCGGCGCCCGGTGGGCAAATATCCTTCATCGTTGGCGGGGCCCAGCTTTTCGTTGTTGGCGAGCTTCACCGCCAGTCTTGCCATCACCGGCATGGCGTCGCCCATGCCCGCGGCGGTTTCGGTGGTAGAGACCATCAGTGCCCTGCCCCGATAGACCGCCGCCGCCGGGCTGTCCCGGTGGACACCGGTCACCGCCGGCACCTTCAGGCTCTCTTGCACCGCCGCGCAGACTTGGCCGCAGGCGAGGCCGTAGCGCCCGGAGCCGAAAGCTGGCCCTGCCACCACGACGTCCGGCTTGAACTGCCTTATGAGATCGACTACCTTACCCGTGGCTTCCTCGTCGTCCTGGGCCATGCGGTTGTCGCCGCAATATACGGTCCCCACCACCTCCCCGGCCTCGCCCAGCGCCACTTTCAGGGCTGCCCCCGGCCCCGCGGGTCCGTCTCTGCCGGCGGGCGCCGCGTTGGCTAGCTCCTCCCCGCCCACGCCGGCGAAGAACTGGTTTAGATAGTGTACGACCCTCAGTTTGGGCATGGAAACCTCCTGCTTCCCGTCGATGCCAGCTTAGTATGGCGACACCCGCAAGTCAATCAGGCATCACCTGGATGGCGTGGACTGATCCCGAGAGCCTGCGTGAACGGTGACGAGGTAAGGCAACGCAGATTATGTCAATTCCAGCCGGGCGCGCATTCGAACGCTGGGGGCTTGCGAAGCAAGCTATACTGGTGCCAGCCGCCAAAGAGGAAAGGGAATGGAACAGCCTCGGTTCCACATACTGGGGAAGGTAACCCCCCGCAAAGACGGCATCGCCATCGTGACGGGGCAGGAACGCTACTCGGTCGACATCAGCCTGCCTCGGATGCTGCACGGGCGCATCCTCTCCAGCCCCTACGCCCACGCCCGCGTCAAGAGCATCGACGTGAGTGAGGCGGAGACGATGGGCGCGGTCTGCCTCACCTTCGCGGAGGTCCCTCAGGTGCGCTACAACGAGCGCATCATCACCGTCCCGGCGGCGCTGCACAAAGACCACTACGTTCTCGCCGACAAGGTGCGGCGCATGGGTGAGGCGGTCGCCGCCGTGGCCGCGGATACCGAGGCCCTGGCCGAGAAAGCCGTTCGGGCCATCAAGGTCGAGTATGAGGTCCTGCCCGTCCTCACCGGCCCCGCCGAGGCGATGCTGCCCGGCGCGGAGCCCATTTACGACTCGGTGCTCTGGGGCGACGAGCCGGTCGAGATCGAGAGGAACATCGCCTGCACCCGGAACATCGAGGAGGGGGACGTGGACCGGGCCTTTGCCGAAGCGGACCTGGTCGTCGAGGGCACGTTCACAACCCCCAAGATCTATCACATGCAGCTGGAGCCCAAGTCCGCCGTCTGCCGCCCGGAGAGCGACGGCGGCCTCACCGTCTGGGCGGCGACCCAGTCCATCCACAACGTTCGGATCTTGCTGGGCGAGATATTCGGTATCCCCCTCAGCAAGGTCGATGTGAGGCGCGTGCCCGTGGGCGGCACTTTCGGCTCCAGCATCCAGATGAACCCGCCCATCCCTATCTGCGCCGCCCTGGCGCTGAAAGCCCGGCGTCCCGTGAAGCTGGCTCTGACGCGGGAAGAGGATATGCACGACCACACCAAGTATCCCGTGGAGATCCGGCTTCGGTTGGCGGCCGGGCGGGACGGCGCCCTCACCGGCGCGGAAATGGACGTGGTCACCGACATAGGGGCGCACAACATCCAGGCTTACTCGTTCCTTGGCGTGTGCGCCGGCTGGCTGGTCTCGCTCTACAGGCTGCCCAACGTGCGCTACCGGGGAACGGCCGTTTACACGAACAAATCGCCCTCCTGCGCCATGCGTGGGTTTGGCAACCCTCAGGTCACCTTCGCGGTGGAGTCGCTGGTGGACGAGCTGG
>CAJWBT010000293.1 GCA_913020235.1 uncultured Chloroflexota bacterium | reverse complement strand
ACCACTGTTCCACGAACTCTCTGTCGTACAGACCTTCCTCGATAATGACGTGGAGGAAGCCCAGCGCCAGCGCGCCGTCCGTGCCGGGCCTTATCTGGAGCCAGTGCTCGGCCCGGGAGGCGGTCCAGGTGTAGTAGGGGTCGATGACGATAACCTTGGTCCCTCGCTTCATGCAGTCGACTATCCAGTTGCCGTAGAAGCCGTCGGTGCAGGTGGCCGGGGGATTGTAGCCCCAGAGGATGATCACCTCCGGGAGCCGGAAGTCCGGGTCGTCGTAACGGCCGGGCAGGAACTGGCCACAGTCGGGTACCGCGTAGTCGCCTTGAACCACCTTCATGGCTCCGAGCCGCGGGTGGTAGCAGGAGTTACCGGTGAGTCCACCTTGCAGCCAGTTGGGACTCCCGTAGCTGTAGGCCAGCATGAGGAGCCAGGCTCCCACATCCCGGCCCGTGCCCTGGATGAAGGCCATGCTCTCGGGACCGTAGCGCTCTTTGACGGACGCCATACGCCGTTGCAGCTCGTCGAACACCTCCTCCCAACTCACGCGCTCCCAGCGGTCCTCTCCCCGCTTCCCCACTCGCCGCAAAGGATGCTGGAGTCTATCGGGGTGGTAGGTGTACTCCTCCATCGTCAGAGCCCGGGGGCAAAGGCTCCCCCGGTTGTACGGGTGCTCGGGGTCCCCTTCGATGCCTACGAGCCTGCCGTCCTTGGTATCGAGCAGGACGCCGCAGCCGCCGTGGCACCCGGGTCCAGCCGACCAGGTGACAGAACGCACAATGTGTTCTCCGGGCTGTCCCCGCCTCTGGTCCGCCATCATCAGCCCTTTCCCGCCGCGCGGACCGCGAAATTTGTGGCTCCGCACGGCTTGAGTCCCGGCACCGGCTCACCCCGCGGTTCCCGGTGTCCGGGTGCACCACGAGAATTGTAGCAGAACCATCAAGGGAGTTCGTCGGGAGGCCGGGTGACGCACCTTGAGGTGATGAACCGAGGGTTTTCGAACCGTGACCGGTGCGACGAGTTTCTTCTCTTGCCGTCCTCGCAGGATGCGGTGGACAAGATGCTCAAGGGCAGCCGCGCCCTGGCCATGGTCTGGCTGGGGTGGAGAAGATCGCCATCGACGTGCCAGCAGGCTCTTCGTAAGCGCGGCGCATGGCCTGGCCTCTCAAACCTTAGCCATCGCTGGACGAGGTCTTTCGCCCCTGGCGCGGTGGAGCGCGTTGACAGGGCAGGTCGCCCGGAATACGATAGTCCCGACCCACCGCCGGCCGGCCAAGATGCCCGTTGGAGACCGTACGACCGCCGGCCAAGGTAGGCCAGTACCAGGAGGTGTCACGTGAGCATCAGGACACGCATCGGGCTGATAGTGCCGGCCACCAACAGCACGGCGGAGCCCGACTTTGCCATGGTAGCCCCCAAGAACGTGAGCATCCATTCGCAGCGCATGTGGAACGTAAACGAGTTGACCGTGGAAGTCATGGAGGAGATGAACTCGGACGTGGAACGGGCGGCCCGGTACCTGGCTGAGGCGAAGATGGACTTCATTGTTTACGCTTGCACCACCGGGAGCTTCTTCAAGGGTCCGGGCTACGACGAAGAACTGATCAAACGCATTGAAAAGGTTGCTGGTGTGCCGGCCGTGGCCACGGCGCCATCGGCGGTCGAGGCCCTTCGGTTCTTTGGGGCCAAGCGGATTTCAGTGGCTTCGCCTTACACCCAGTGGCAAAACGATAAGCTCCGCACTTATTACGAGGGAGTGGGGTTCGAGGTACTCAACGTGGAGGGGGACCCCAGAGGGGCGGTGGCCGGCGGACAGGGGCACTGCGACCTTAGCCCCGAGTCGGTGGTGGAGTTCGCCTCGGGGGTATTCCGGTCGGAGGCCGACGTCCTGTTTTGCTCCTGCACCGCCTGGCGCTCCATGGAAGTGGCCGCCGAGCTGGAGCGGCGCATTGGAAAGCCGGTGGTCTCGGCCAACCAGGCGACAGTTTGGTCTGCCTTCAACCGCCTCGGCATCACCGGCCTCCAGCCGGGTTTCGGTTCCTTGCTGGACCGGTTGACCCGCGTCACCGTTTAGCGCGTGGTAGACCAAGCCGCGTCATTTTCGGTCCTCCGTCCCGGGAAGCGCCCGCAGGGACGCTCCACACCCCGGTGAAGGGAGGCGGCCCTCGCCAACTAGGGGAGTGTGAGGGGCCGCACCTCACTTGCCGGTTGGCCGGGTGTCTCCTATTTGGCTTGATGCTGGAAAGCCGATGGCGGGGAGGGAATGTCGCACAAATCCGCCGATGCAAAGCTATACACGAGACAGTACACCAGGGGATAGACCGTGGTAGGCGCCCCTGGTTGATGCCTGTGGCTGATAAAAGAAAGAGCCGGCCCCGGGGCCGAGAGCAGGAGGAGCGCTGATGGAAACCTTTGACGCCGTTGTTGTTGGTGCGGGCGTTCTGGGGGGAGCTACCGCGTATTTCCTGGCCAAGGAAGGGCTCAAGGTGTGCCTCATGGACCGGGAAGCCGTCGGCAGCGGCGCCTCCGCCCACGGCCACGGCGCCATGTCCATGGTTGGAAAGGACTTCCGGCCGGGGGCCCACTTTACCCTGGGCCTGGTAGGCAAGGAGATGTTCGGCGGATACGTGGAAAGCGTCATGGAGGACAGCGGAATCGACCCGATGTACCACGAGTCGGACGGAGTGAGCCTGGCAGTCGATGACGAAGAGGAGCAGATCTTCAAGGAGGCCATCGCCGACCAGAGCCAATACCTGGAGATGAAGTGGATCGACGGGGATGAGGTGCGGCGGATGGAGCCGCGCATCACCCCAGACACGCGTGGCGCGGTCCTCTACGAGCACGGCCAGGTGGACGCCTACCGGCTGAGCCTGGCCACGGCCCAAGCGGTGGAGCGGATGGGGGGCCAACTCCTGCTGCGGGAGGCCACCGGGCTGAAGACGGAGGGCGACCGAGTGACCGGGGTGACCTATCCCGGCGGGGAGGTTTCAGCGGGCGCGGTGGTTATCGCTATGGGGGCGTGGAGTGAAAAGGCCCGCGACTGGCTCCACTTTCCTATCCCGGTGCGCCCAATGCACGGCCAGGTCCTGCACGTCCGAATGCCGGGCGACCCGGTGCGTCTGTTTATCATCACCGCCCGCCATGGACCGATTCTGCCCCGCCGTGACGGCATCTTGATGGCGGGCAGTCTGGGGGGTGTCAGCATGAGCGGCATGGACGTCGACTCAGCGCACGTCTTCGACCCCCGGGAAACCGGACCCTGGGAATACGATCTGAACCCCTCGGAGTGGGGCCGGAACTTCATGCTGGAGCGGGTGCTCAAGATCATGCCGGCCCTGGAAGAGGCGGAGGTGGTGGACCACCTGGCCGGCGTGCGTCCCCTCTGCGCCGACCGGATGCCTCTGATCGGGCCGGTGCCGGGCTGGCAGGGCGCCTACATCGCCACCGGCCACGGCACCAAGGGAATTCACCTCAGCGCCGTCACGGGGCGCATCGTGGCCGACCAGATCGTGCGTGGCAAGACCGAGGTGCCGGTCCCCGCGGAAGCCTTTTCACCAGGCCGGTTCGCCTACCTCGCCGAGTGACTGCCGCCTGCCGGGGAGCCCCCACGGCC
>CAJWBT010000292.1 GCA_913020235.1 uncultured Chloroflexota bacterium | reverse complement strand
CCGTCGAGGTTGATGGCCACGGCCGCGGGACCGTAGCGCTGGGTCATTTCCATGAATTCCTTGGGCCCGAAACTGACCGGCGGGGCCGGAAGGGAATGGCCGTAGAAGGTCGCCATTGCCGGGGTGACGGCGGCGCCGATTCCAGTGGCGGCGAGAAAGCCGTCGCCCGTGCTCCACGGGTTGGAGCGCAGGTAGACTTTGTCGACGTGAGGCGTCACGTACCGCGCCAACAGCTCAGGATTGCCCTGGAAGCCGCCGGTTGCCAGAACGACGGCCCCAGCCTCGATGTCGGCGGTACCGCCTGACGACGACACCCGCACCCCACGGACCACACCGTCTTCGTACAGCAAGGTCTCCATGGCCGTTTCCAGCTCCACTTCTCCGCCCAGGGCCTGCAGCCGGGACTCGAGTACCGCGTTGAGGTCAGGGGCGCTGGCGGCGCGGCCCCGTCCATGGCCCATGAAATCCCGGTCCGGCTCCAGGCTGACGCCGTGGCCCTCCAGCCAGGAGATCCCTTCCCACAGGTCATCCAATACCATGTCCTGGAGGGCGGCGTTGCCGTCGGGCATCATCTCTCGCAAAAGGGTCTTGCTGGTGAAGGTCCAGATGAGCCCGCCGGAGAGCCTCATGGAGCCCCCGGACCGGGAGCCCTTCTCCAGGGTGATGACGCGGGCGTGGTCCTGCAATGCCTCTAGCGAGGCGCACAACCCCGCCATTCCGCCGCCTACGACGACCACATCGGCCTGTCGGTGCCTCACCACGAGGATCGGCCCTTGGATGCGTGTCCGGCCTCGGCCCCCGCCACCAAGTCGCCGGCTCGCGCACACGCAGCCGCCCCCCGGCCGGCGCGCCGCCCGGTGGCGAGGGCAGTCGCAAGTCCGCCCATGTAGCCAACGTTGCTGACGTTGCCCACGTCACAGCCCGCGGCGTAGAGGTTGGGGATGGGACTGAACCTCACCTCCGCGTGCTCCGCGATCGCCAGGGGAAGGGTGGAACTACTCGACGACCGCCGGAGGACTCGCAGCTCGGTGTCAACTTCCAGCCCGCCGTGGGTGAACGTAATGCCCGGCCGGACCAACACCGCGGTGAAGGGCGGCTTCATGATCGGGAAGTGGTTCCCCCGCCGCGGGGGATCGAGCTGGTCCGGATGACCATCGGCGAGCGCTTGATTGTACTCCCGAAGGGTGAGGAGCGCCCTGGCGCCGGCAACGCCCCAGCTGTCAAGGGCTTCGCACAAGTCCTCCAGCGTCTGGTGCTCGATCACCGGGCCGCCGCGGCTACGCAGCCGTTCGATGAAGACCCGGGGCAGGCCGTGTCGCGTGGAGGTTTCGGCGACCTCCGCGTCTATGATGTAGACGGCCGTCGCGTCCCGTTGCAAAGCCATAGCCTGTGTAACGTACTCCTCGCCCGTCCCCGCCGATTCGTCGGTGAACCGGCGGCCGTCGAGGTTAATGGCCACGGACACATGCCCTTGACGCTGGGTCATATCCCTCAATTCCTTCGGTCCGAAACCGATCGGCGGAGCGGGGAGGGCATGGCCGTAGAAAGCCGACATTGCGGGGGTGACGGCGGCGCCAATTCCGGTGGCGGCAAGAAAGCCGTCGCCCGTGCTCCACGGGTTGGCCCGCAGGTAGACTTTGTCTACGTTGGGCGTCACGTACCGCGCCAGCAGTTCAGGATTGCCCTGGAAGCCACCGGTTGCCAGGACAACGGCCCCAGCCTCGATATCGGCGGTACCGCCCGGCGACGACACACGGACCCCACGGACCGCGCCGTCTTCGTACAGCAGAGTCTCCATGGATGTGTCCAACTCAAGCTCTCCGCCCAGGGCCTGAAGCCGGGACTCGAGTACCCAGGTAAGGTCGGGGGGGTTGGCGGCGCGGCCCCGGCCGTAGTTCTTGAATTTCCGCTCAGCGTCCAGGCTGACGCCGTGGCCCTCCAGCCAGGAGATCCCTTCCCAGTGGTCGTCCAATACCATGTCCTGAAGGGCGGTGTTGCCATTGGGTATCATCTCTCGCAGAAAGGACTTGCTGGTGAAGGTCCAGATGAGCCCGCCGGAACGCATCATGGAGCCCCCAAACCGGGAGCCCTTCTCCACGGTGATTACCTGGGCGTGGTCCTCCAGTGCCGCCAGCGAGGCACACAACCCCGCCATTCCGCCGCCGACGACGACCACATCGGTCTGTCTGCGCGTCACCACGTGCTCCGGCCCTCCGCGCCCGTCTCCGGGGGTAAGGCCCGACACTTGGACGAGTATCCGGCCTTGGCCCACCAAGGAGGCTTTCATGCTCCCAGGCTCTCCAGCGGCCATCCCTTCTTTCCGGCCAAAAGCCGCCGGTTGCGGCAGCTATCGCCGCCTTCCGCAGCCTACGCTCCCCGGTAGTTCGTGTCAAGGACGCCTGGCTGTGGTACGCCAGGGAGCGTAACACCCCTCAACAGCTCGGTGAAGCAGTCACCCGTCGCCCTACGAAGAAAGCCCTGGAATGCTGCCACAGAGGCGCTGGACGAACGGCCACACCACATCTAGTGGCGCTTACACGACCAAGGCGGGCATATCTGCCAGGAGCCGGCCCCGCCCTGAGATCTGCCCCTCTGCGCCAGCAGTCAGCAGGCACCGCCAGATCGTAGCCTGGCTCGACGTGACCACCGGTTTGCCAAGACGCTGCTCCAGCTCCTCAGCCACCTCCAGGGTCCGCCACGCGGTGCACGGCAGGAACAAGGCATCGGCTTCCGGCCAGGCCGCGGTCACCGCGAACTTGGCGATCTCCCGTGGGTCGTGCTCGTTGATCTCCTGGGTGCCCGCCAGGCATATGCTGGGATCGCCGTCCACGTTGAGGACCTGGAAGCCATTACTTCCGAAATAGACTCGAAGCTTTTCGTTGGCAAAGTCGGGATAGGGAGTCGCCACCGAGATACGACGGGCGCCCAGGGCACGCAGCGCGAAGACCACCGAGGGGCTGGTGAGCACGACGGGGGTATTCACCGCCGCGCTCAGGTTTCGCTCCATCTCCAGGGCCCACTCCGGTCCCCGGTAGAAAGTGTTGAACGTGGCCGCCACGGCTACCACGTCGACCTTCGCCTGTGCCAGGTACTGTGCGCCCGCCTCGATATCCGAGTTCATCCGGTCGATCGCCTCGTCGGTCAGGGCCTGGTTTTGAAGCCAAAGCCGGTGAGAGTGAACAGTGACGTCTTCCGGAACGGCCCGGTTGAAATCGGGTTCGGCCACACTGTTGGTGGCGGGTACCAGCACCCCCAAACGTTTTCGAGCGCCCATTGGAACTCCTCCCAGTGTGCAATGGTAGGTTTCCCAGTTTCCTGCCGGCATATCCGGCCGGATGGTTGTCAATTCTACGCCCGGACTCAACCGGATTCAACCGGCCACCGGCACGGGCGAGCGGGCCAAGCACCGGATTCCGAGCCGCAACAGGGCCGAAATTGCCGCTGCTCTCGTGAATTTCCCCTACCTGTCTGGTACAATCATGGTGCTGGGGAAGCTTGTTGTCCAGACGGAGGGCGCTGGCTAGCCCTCAGAAACGCGGCGCGTCCCAGTAGCTCAGGGGACAGAGCGGCTGCCTTCTAAGCAGCGGGTCGCGGGTTCGAATCCTGCCTGGGACGCC
>CAJWBT010000291.1 GCA_913020235.1 uncultured Chloroflexota bacterium | reverse complement strand
TCTGAGCGACACGGAGAATCTCCTTGTTGCGTTGAGATTCCTCTTCGCTCCGCTCCTCAGAATGACACGCTGGCAAAACCAAATTGACTGAGTACAAGCCAAGGGTTCCGCTGGTCGATCTAGCCCCATCAAACTTCCAGTAGGCAATCAGAGCGCACCCCTCACCACCGGTCCACCAATGCGCCCGCCGTCGCCGGGTACTCTAGAGGACCTATCATACATGGTACCAGCAGATGGGGCGGCGCAAATAGGCTCCGGTGTCCCCTGTTGCAACCGGCGACCTCGCGGATTGTGCAGCATTTCACTACCTGGACCCCCTATGTTATACTTTCACCTCTAACGTCGCTCAACCTGGGCCGAGGCAGATGCTAGACGACTACTTCCGGCAGTACGGTCTCATTGCCATCTTCATCGTCGTCTCCTTCTTCGTACCAGCCGGCATGCTGATAATATCCTGGATGTTGTCGCGCATGGGGATCCGGCCCACCAATCCCACTCCGGTCAAGCTGGAAACCTATGAGTGCGGGATGGAGTCCCTGGGCGGCCGGTGGAGCCAGTTCAACTTCCGTTACTATACGTACGCGATCCTCTTTGTCATCTTCGACGTCGAAGTGATATTCCTGTATCCCTGGGCGGCCAAGTTCTCCCAGTTGAAGCTGTTTGCCCTCATCGAGATGGCGGTCTTCGTGATGATCCTGCTTGTAGCTTGGGCTTACGCCTGGCGCAAGCGGGACCTGGAGTGGGGCTAAGAGGCCATGGCTTTGGAGATTCCCGCCGGGGACAGCCCGCTGAACACCAGGACCTGGGAGATCGACCGGGACGAAGGGCGCACCGTCCAGCGCTTGAAGGACACCTCCCCCAAACCCCTCGCCGAGCCCTTGATCGAGGTGCCGGATGACCTGAAGGGCAGCCTGCTGGTGACTTCGGTGGACGCTCTGGTCAACTGGGGCCGCAAGTCGGCCCTCTGGCCGGTGACTTTCGGGCTCGCCTGCTGCGCCTTCGAGATGATTGCGGCCGCCATGGGCCGGTTCGACCTCGCCCGCTTCGGGATGGAGGTCTTCCGCGCTTCCCCCAGGCAGGCCGACCTGATGATAGTTGCCGGTACCGTGACCTGGAAGATGGCCCCGGCTATTCGGCGGATCTACGACCAGATGGGCGACCCCAAGTGGGTCATCTCCATGGGAGTCTGCGCCACCAGCGGCGGACCATACTACGGCTCATACAGCGTGGTGCCCGGCGTAGACCACATCGTTCCGGTGGATGTCTACGTTCCCGGATGCCCGCCCCGGCCCGACGCCTTGATCTACGGAATCCTGGCGCTCCACGAAAAGATCAAGACGACCCACAACCTGGGCAATCTTCCGCATCTTCCCCTCTCCCGGAAAAAAGACGCAAAGGACCCTCCCTACAACGGGAAGGCCGGCGCGGAATCCCCGGCAGCCGGGGGTGACACCTGATGCCGGTCCACCAACTGGAGGGGCAGCATCTGGCGGAACGGCTGGAGGATGGGGCTCACGGTTCGGTCGAGGAGTGGGCGGGCGGCTCGGTGTGGGTCAAGCCTTCCTCGGTGGAGGACGTGGCACGCTTTTTGCGGGACGACCCGGAGCTGGACTTCCAGTTTTTGAACTCCATCAGCGCCGTCGACTTCGTCGAGCACTTCGAGGTGGTTTATCACCTGACCTCGCTACGGCGGCGGCACACGGCGGTGGTCAAAACCAGGGTATACGGCCGGGAGGACCTGTCTCTCCCCTCCGTCTACCACGTCTGGCGCGGCGCCGACCTCCAGGAACGAGAGGTCTGGGACTTGATGGGCATCCATTTTGAAGGTCACCCCAACATGAAACGAATCATGCTGTGGGAAGGGTTTGATGGTCATCCTCTTCGGAAGGACTATCTCTGATGCTCTCCCCGGCATGCTGGAGAGCCCTACAAAGCGTTTGGCGTTCAGCAAAGGGAAATCCCCCCTTGCCCCCCTTGTTGAAAGGAGGGTTGGGGGGATTTTGGCGAGGCAGCTATGCCGATTCAAACTGAGCCGCTGACGGTAAACATTGGGCCGCAGCACCCCAGCACTCACGGGGTGTTCCGGCTCCGGGTCACCTTCGACGGCGAGGAAATCCTGGAAGTAGAGCCCATCTTTGGGTACCTGCACCGGGGGACCGAGAAGCTGGCCGAGGAGCGGACTTACGTTCAGATAGTAACCTTGTCCGACCGGCTGGACTACGTCTCTTCCATGATCAACAACCAAGGATATTGCCTCGCCGTGGAAAAGCTGTTGGGGGTGGAGGCGCCACCCCGGGCCAAGTACCTGCGAACCCTCTCCGCCGAGCTTCAGCGCATCGCCAGCCACTTGATGGCGATCGGTTTTTTCATGCAGGACCTGGGCACCTTGGGCACTCCGCTGATGTACTGCTTTCGGACTCGAGAGAGAATCCTGGACCTGTTCGAGATGCTATGCGGCGCTCGGGTCACGGTGAGCTACTCCCGGCCCGGCGGGGTCTTTTTTGACGCCCCGGAGGATTTCTGGTCCGCCCTGGACCGCTTCCTGAAAGTGTTTCGCTCCGAGTTCCGCGAGATTGAGCAGTTGGTGCTCGAAAACGAGATCGTCATGGTGCGTACCCGGGGCGTGAGCGTTCTGCCGCTGGATGTGGCGATCAACGGCTCGGTCAGCGGGCCGGTGCTGCGGGCCAGCGGCCTGGCCTGGGACTGGCGCAAAATTGACCCCTACGATGCCTACGACAAGGTGGAGTTCGACGTGCCCGTGGGGGCCGCGGGGGACAACTACGACCGCTTCTGGGTGCGGATGCAGGAAGTGCACCAGAGCGTCCGCATCATCGAGCAGTGCGTTGAGCAGATCGAGCCGGGAACCGTTCGGGAGGTGCTGCCCATGGTGCTCCGGCCGGAGCCCGGGGCCGAGGCCTACGGGCGGGTGGAAGCCTCCAAGGGGGAATTGGCCTTTTACCTGGTCAGCGACGGCGGCGTCAGTCCTTACCGTTGCAAGATCCGGTCGCCGTCGCTGATTAACCTGACGGTGGTCGAACACCTGTTGGTCGGCTGGAAACTGGCCGACATGGTCGTGACCCTGGGCAGCTTGGACATCAACCTGGGAGAAGTCGACCGTTGAGCTGCGTTCTAGCCTCCGACAACATTCTGCACGACACGGCCCTCTTCCGGGTTACCTACGAAGCCGTGGGCGAGGTCCTACCCTGCTCGCTGTCCTATCTCGTGGCCGGCCTATCGATCATGCTGATTCTGGTCAACTCGGTGCTCCTGGGCGCCGCGGTGATTTCGTGGCTGGAGCGGCGTCTCATCGGCCGAATGCAGAACCGGATCGGCCCCAACCGGTGGGGGCCATTCGGGCTGCTCCAGCCCATCGCCGACCTGGTCAAGCTGTTGGTGAAAGAGGACCTGATCCCGGGCAACGCCGACCGGCTCGCCTTTCGTTTGGTCCCTTTCCTGATGCTGATGCCGGTGATTCTGATGCTGGCGGTGGTGCCTTTCGCCAAAGATACCGCCTTGGCCAACCTGAACGTTGGCGTCCTGTACCTGCTGGCGGTCAGTTCGTTGACCGCCCTGGCGGTGTTGATAGCCGGGTGGTCTTCCAACAACCGGTACGCCATGTTTGGGGC
>CAJWBT010000290.1 GCA_913020235.1 uncultured Chloroflexota bacterium | reverse complement strand
GCCACATCTCAGCGCTCGACCGCCTTGGTGGTACATTATCTCTCCGCCCTTTACATTGCCGCCAGCATCATGCCTCAACTGAGAAGTGGCTACCGGGCGCTGCTACTGTGAGGAGGCCAGAGCGCGGTTCACCCTGGCGATTAGCTCCGCAAAGCTAAACGGCTTGGTGACGTAATCGACGGCGCCCGCTTCGATGCCGGTTACAATGTCCTTTTCTTGCCCTTTCGCGGTAAGTATTATCACCGGAATATCCTTCGTCCCCTCTTGGGACTTGAGGGTCTGGAGGACTTGGAACCCGTCCATCACCGGCATCATCACGTCGAGCAAGACCAGGTCGGGGCTTTCCCGGGCAGCTAATCCCAGGGCCCCTCGGCCATCCACGGCGCGGATGACCTCGTGGCCCAGGCTCACGAGTTTGAACTCCAGCATCCTGAATGTGCGGTGATCGTCCTCTACCACCAGGATCAGTGACGCCGTGCAGCCAACTTCCGGGCGCTCGCTTTGGCCCGCCGGAGGCGGTAGCTGCTGGCGGCCAGCAACATTGGGACACCTTGAGACCCAATTCATGCTGTCCTCCCGCCATCTGAGCTGCCCGGGTCCGGAGCTCGAGGTGTCGTGCTCTGCGGAGATGAGCGGGGGTCGCCTGAACTATCCGAATCGCCCGTCGATTCAGATTGCGGACGAGACAAAGCAGTAGTCCGGCCTGGGTCCATCTTCAACAGCGCCTCGATCTTCGCAAGGAATTCTGCCCAGTCAAAGGGTTTAGACACAAAAGCGTTAGCCCCTGATTCGAAAACCCTCGACCTCCATCCGGCGCCGTTTGCCGACATCACCACAATCGGCACCGACGAAGACCTTCGTACCGCCGTAGACAACTGGATCCCGTTCTTGCCCGGCATCGTGAGATCGGTGATCAGCAGGTCAGGAGTGTTTCGCTCGAACTGGGCTAGAGCGTCATCCACGTTGGCGGCAGAAGAGACTTCGTAGCCCCGTCGCTCCAGATAAGTCACGATGAGATCTCGGACCTCACGATAATCGTCCACAACCAGAATCTTGTGTCGCATGTAACCTGCCTCCCGGGACTTCGGAGGTCATTCTCACTTCCCCTAAAGACAACATATCGTGATCCCATTGCGGAATCTGTGACACCTACACGAATATCACTGTGACCTTGCTCACGCCTATGTCTCTCTTCCCTGTTTTTCTTTTCCCCTATTCTTCTTTTCAATGTGTAATCACGGGTCCAAACCTGAAGTTGGTCGATGACGACCTACACTCCCGTGGCAGGCAAGGACACGTGTCTACTTTGGGGCAAGGCCACGAGTTGGCTGTTCGCAAGCAACCATGAAGTAGACCCAATGGCGTGATGGAAGAGCTGGTGGGCCAGAACCGGCAAGATTCTCGTCGCAACACGAAAAAAACGCCTCAATACTTACAGGTCTTTGGCATCAATATAGTGCCTAACTGCTGTACTGAGGCGTCTTTTGTACAGTTATGTTACTTCAAGAGAGACCGATATGCCTGATGGGTAGCCAGCAATTTAATGAGGGATTTCCCTCGGCCCACCGAATGGACCAACCGTCGTTCCGCGTCGAGCACCACTCGGTGGCCAGGAGCGAACTCTCCGGGCTTGGCCTCAAAACTGTCATTCCGAGGAGCGAAGCGACGAGGAATCTGGTGCGGGGTTCCTTCTCGGCAGCGTGGACCCACCACCCCAGACCCCTCGCTTCACTCGGGGTGACATATTCCAGGGTACTTTTGAGGCAAGACCAACTCTCCGAGGCAGCCGACGTTTAGAGGCACTTCCTGAATCCGAACCAGGATGAAGCGTGTTCGCAAAATAGCGACCAGAGCGATCACGCTTCCGGCCGCGCAAATAATCCCCGTCCCTATTGTTCGGCGTCAGTGTCTGAGCCAGCAATGAGAATTGACGGCCATGGTGACAGCCACGCCAAGGAACATTGGCGTGGCTCGGTGGACGTTGGCGGACGCCCTGGGACATGCCCCGCTCAGGCATAAATCCGCTGCCTTGACGAATGTGCGGGATCGACTCCCGCCCCCGGCAACACTCTTCCAGACGCGAGGCTGTTGACTCCCTCATGCCTGCCCGTGGGAGAAGACCCAGGCCGGTTTCAGTCAGGCAGAGCTTTCTTGCAAGTGAGCTTTGACTAGCGCCTCCCGGTCAAGAAAGTCGTTCCCGACGGCTGTCGCGTAGCGGTCTTCACCCAGGTACACGATGGGAGGCGCACGTTCTAGGTCATGCAGTCCCTCGCTTGTGAACGCTGAGGCCTCCCATTGAACCGCTACCACCTCACCCACAAACAGGTCATGGTCTCCATAGGTATGACGGTCCACCAATCGGCACTCATAGGCGGCGAGGGAAGTATCCAATACTGCGGCTTTGACACGGGACCCGGGTTTTGCGGCTATCTGAAACGCTTGGAATTTGTCCACATCGCGGCCGCTGCACCCAGCCACCTTGGCCACCAACTCTCCTTGGTCTCTGGGCATGAAGTTGACGACAAACTCCCCCGACTCCACGATAAGATCAAAGGTGAACCGCTTGTAAGAAATGGAGACAAGGTACATCGCCGGTTTTCGTGACGCGGCGGTGTGCCACGCAACAGCCATGGCGTTATCCCTGTCTCGGGCGTGGCTTGTGACTATGGTTGCACTTGCTGGATAGTGAAAAAGGAAAGGATCGGCTTCCGAGCGGACTGTCTTGGCCATTAACGCCTCCTCGATTGACTCGTGAGCCGGCAGGTATCCAAGCGGGTCACCCAGGCCCTGCCGTCACCTGGTCTTGCCCCATTTTCCGCACCACGGGTCATGCGAGGTTTGCGAGTCAATCGGCAGCCGTAGCCGTCAGGGCAAAGACCCTCGGGGTCAGGCCCCCGAGGGTCTTGTGAGGTCCCTGATCGCGCCCTGCATGGATCGGAGGTGCGGGTTGGCTATCACCCTTGCCTGGCAAGCGCCAGGGCGAGCGCCGGCCGGCCTGGTCGTGAATTGCCTTGGTTTGTCTAGTCCCTCTTTACGCCCATGTCCGCGGCCCGGTAGGCCGACCAGGCCTGGGTGACGACCTTCACGTCCGACTCCACTATCACGTTGATGACAGCGGGCACGCCGGACGCCGCGGCGCGCTCCAGCGCGGGCCGGATGTCCTCGGGCTTCTCGACGCGCTCACCGTAGCCGCCGAAGGCCTCCGCAATCTTCTGGTAGTCTCGAAAGCCCATGTACTGGCCATAATTTACTTCCCGTTGTTCCGGCGCCCGGGCGCCAATGCCGGCGTTGTTGCTCACGATGGTAATGATGTTGATGCCTTGGCGGGCCGCCGGTTCCAGCTCCAAGCCGTTGAAGCCGAAGGAGACGTCGCCGGTCAAGGCCAGCACCTGTTTGTCCGGGTGGGCGGCCTTCGCCGCAATGGCGAAGGGGATCCCGGTGCCTACGTTCCCCCAGGGGCCGGAGTTCAGCCTGCTGCCTGGGTTGAAGCTGGGGATCGACTGGCGGCCAAAGTTGAGGATTTCCGTCCCGTCCACCGTCAGGATGGCATCCCGGTCCATGAAGTCCCTGACCTCTTTGCACAGCCTGAGGGGATGGATGGGGACCGCGTTGCTCTCCATCTGGGCCTCCT
>CAJWBT010000289.1 GCA_913020235.1 uncultured Chloroflexota bacterium | reverse complement strand
TGATGGACCGCCTCAAGAACCTGGACCGGGTGGCCTACATCCGGTACGCCAGCGTTTACCGGGATTTTCAGGACATCGAGAGCTTCGAGCGCGCGGTCAAGGACTTGCGGGATGACAACACCCAGCTTTCCTTGCCGGAGACGCCGGCCGCGGCGCCCCGGCGGAGGCGGCGCCGCAACACCTCGACGGCGGCCCGGTACCGGCCCCGGAACTCCAACCTTTTTCGAAATGACACCCAGCCTGGGTTTTTAGATGACACCGGAGGAGACCCGAATGATGAACAGTAGCTTGCCGTATACAGCTCTCACCAGGCTATTGACGCTGAACAACCACGTCCACGATTTGCAGAACCGGCTGCTCGGCACCACCGTCCCGCGGCTTCCGAGGGGGGCATTGCTCCGTCCGGAAATCGCCCTCAGCAGCCCAATCGCCAACATGCAAGACGAGATCGATCAGGGAGTGCGCGCCAGCCTGGCCACCTGCTGGCTGGGAACGGACGAAGAGCCCGATTAGCGGTCGCTTTTGGCTTCAGGCGGCGGGCTCTTCGCTGCCGGCCAATACTCGACAAACTCATCACCTCCCTGGCGCCGTCAGCTCCGTCCGCGACCTCCTTCGCCGGGAAATTGGGTCCCGCATCTCTTGACTTTCCCCTTGCTCCGAGGTACAATCCGGCCTACCATTTGTAGTAGTTCATCCCCTCCGAAGCACACTATATAGTATAGAGCGAGCCTGCCGCAGCTTCTTTGCCCACACTGGAGCCGACCCTCGAATCTGTAGTTTTACGGTGACTTCGGCGCCGGAGCGGACCAGGTTGCTACTGACAGCCAGGGAGCGAAATCCCGGCAGAAACCTGCTAAAACAGTGGAACATCACGGTCCTGAGCGAGCGACCGCGAGCTAGCAATCCTGATCGGGCGATGTGGGAGGAGGCCAGGAAGTGACGGTTACCCGGGGTAGTTCGAATATGTCTGATAATCGCACCATTAATAAGGATAACCGGCAGCGCATAACCCAAGCGCTGATCGCCCAGGGGATAGCCGATCGGATCGGTGACCGGTCGCCGGAGCTAACCGAGAACGCCCAGGTCGTCTTGGAACGGCGCTACCTGTCTAAAGACCGGGAGGGGAACGTCCTGGAAGACATCGACGGCATGTTCCGCCGGGTGGCCCGTAACCTCTCCGAGGCCGAGTTGAACTACGGCGCCTCCGAGGCAGAGCGGCAAGCCACTGAGAACGAGTTCTACGACGCCATGCGCCGGCTGGACGTGCTGCCCAACTCCCCCACCCTGATGAACGCCGGGCGGGAACTCCAGCAGCTTTCCGCCTGCTTCGTGTTGCCGATAAACGACTCCCTGGAGTCGATCTTCGACATGGTGAAGCAGACCGCCCTGATCCACAAGAGCGGCGGCGGCACCGGCTTCTCGTTCAGCGGCCTGCGACCGGAAGGGGACGTGGTGGGCTCCACCGGCGGCATCGCCAGCGGCCCGGTGAGTTTCATCCGCGCCTTCGACACGGCTACCGACGTGGTGAAGCAGGGCGGCACCCGGCGGGGGGCCAACATGGGCATCCTTAGCGTTAGCCACCCCGACATCATCAGATTCATCCGTTCCAAAGAGGACGGGCAGAATCTGGTTAACTTCAACATCTCGGTGGCTGTGACCGAGGGATTCATGGAGCGGGTCAAGGCCGGCGAGGACTATGACCTGGTCAACCCCCGCACCAAAGAGGTGACCCGCCAGCTCAACGCGAAGAGCGTGTTCGACCGGGTTGCGGAGATGGCCTGGAAGACGGGCGACCCGGGGCTCATCTTCCTCGACCGGATCAACCGCGACAACCCGAACCCGCACCTTGGCCCAATCGAGAGCACCAACCCCTGCGGCGAGCAGCCGTTGCTCCCTTACGAGTCCTGCAACCTGGCCTCCATTAACTTGGCCCGGATGGTCAAGCACACCGCCGATGACGTCGCCGTCGACTGGGAGCGCCTGGCCCAGTCGGTTCGCATCACCGTCCACTTGCTGGACAACGTGATCGACATGAACCAATACCCCATTCCCGAAGTTGAAGAGATGAGCAAGAGGACGCGGCGCATCGGGTTGGGGGTTATGGGCTTTTCCGATTTGCTCATCCAATTGGGCACTCGCTACGACTCGGAAGAAGCCCTGCAGGTGGCCGATGATGTGATGGGGCGCATCCGGGAAGAGGCCCACCTTGCTTCCGGCGAGTTGGCCCAGAGCCGAGGTGTGTTCCCCGCGTGGGAAGGCAGCGTCTACGGCCCGTCTGGTCCTTCTGGGGAAGGGCGGCCCATGCGCAACTCCGCCCCCACTACCATCGCCCCCACCGGCACCATCAGCATCATCGCCGGGGCATCCAGCGGTATCGAGCCCCTGTTTGCGCTGAGCTACGTCCGCAACGTGATGGACAACACCCGCTTGGTCGAAGCCAATCCCTACTTCGAGGCGGTGGCCAGGCACGAGGGGTTCTACTCCCAGGAGCTGATGGAGCAGCTGGCCGAAAGCGGCAGCCTGGAGACGTTGGACGTGCCCCAGTGGGTCAAAGACGTGTTCCGGACGTCCCACGACATATCCCCTGAGTGGCACGTGAGGATGCAGGGCGCGGTCCAGCGACATACCGACAACGCGGTCTCCAAGACCATCAACTTTCCCCACGACGCCACGGTGGAGGACTTGGCCAACGCCTATATGCAAGCCTATGAGGAAGGCTGTAAGGGCATCACCGTCTACCGGGACGGGAGCAAGGCTGGCCAGGTGTTGAGCACGGGCGAGACCGGCAAAGAGACCTCTCCCTTCGACGCCATGCTGGGAGAGGCGGCGGAATTGGCGGACTACCCCGCCCCCCGGGAGCGGCCCCGCAGCATTCAGGGGGTCACCGAGCGGGTCCGAACCGGCCACGGCAACATGTACGTCACCATCAACTTCGACGAGGGCGGAAGGCCCTTCGAGGTGTTTGGCAACTTGGGCAAGGCCGGGGGCTGCGACGGGGCTCAACTTGAGGCCATCTCTCGCCTGGTTTCCCTGGCCCTTCGGTCCGGCATCGAACCGGGCATCGTCGTCGAGCAGCTCCGGGGAATCACCTGCTGCCCGGCATGGGACAGCGGCACCCTGGTGCGTTCCAGCCCCGACGCCGTGGCCCTGGCCCTGGAGCGGCACCTTTCCGGAGCGGCCGGCGTCCCGGCCCTTCCCTCTCAGGGAGGGGTGCAGATGCACCTTGTTGGCCATTCGAAGACCAACGGCAATGGCAACGGCCACCAGCCGGTCAGGAAATGTCCCGATTGCAATACCCCCGTGATCTACCAGGAGGGGTGTTTGATGTGTGTGTCGTGCGGCTGGAACAAGTGTGAGTAGGGTGGGGTTAGACTGACTAGGTCCGCTGCCAGCCTACCCTCCTTTCCTGAGCCCCCGGCATGCGCCGGGGGCTCCTTTTTGTGCGCCTATCCCACAACACCGGCAGGTCAGAGTTCACCCACCCTTTGACTATCTCAGAGCGGAGACGGACCTTCACGCCGGTTCGGGGTGAGGGCTCACCCCGGCCTTCGGCCACCCCTCTCCCATCGGGAGAGGGGCCGGGGGGGTACAAACCGGGTAGACTGGTAACAGAAAAACCGGGCACATGGGTAACACTTTC
>CAJWBT010000288.1 GCA_913020235.1 uncultured Chloroflexota bacterium | reverse complement strand
TGACCCGCTGCTTCATTCCGGTGGAGTACTCGCCGATGGAGCGGTAGCGCTCCTCTTCGAGCCCCACATGCCGCATGATGTCGGCGGCGCGGGTCCGGGCGTAAGCCGGCGGTATGCCGCTTACCTGCACCATGTGGGTCAGAAACTCAGAGGCAGTGAGGGCGGAGGGCAGACAGTCGTGTTCCGGCATGTAGCCGAGACGCCCCCGGACTTCGACCGAGTCGTAGGGCTTCTCCCCCATCACCTCGGCGGAGCCGGAGGTCGGCTTGAGAAGCCCCAGAAACAGCTTGATCGCCGTGCTCTTGCCGGCGCCGTTGGGCCCCAGAAGGCCGGTTATCCCCTGGTGGACCTCGAAATCAACGGACTCGAGCGCGATGGTTTTGCCATAGTGTTTCGTCAGGCCTTTGGCTTCAAGAAGTGCTGCCACGAGGGCCATTATACTCCACTGTGTCCCAGGTCCCACTCAGTAGGATTGCTGATATTTACTCAGTCAAAAGGACGATGCACCTACCCTCTCTGACTTCTTCCCGGCGTTCAGTGCCATGAGCCGCCAGCCGGAGCCATGCTGACTGGGCGACGCCGTTCTCCGCAAGCCCCTGGGGTCAAAACATGTGACGCACGGGGAGCGCAAGCGGCGGCCTGACCGATTGCGCACGGTCTGGGACCCTCCGGCTTGGGGCAAATTCCGGTTATAATGGCGTTGGCTTTGGGCCACCGATCCGGACGGAGTTTGCATGAGGGATAGGCCACCCACCAGCGGCAACAGGACACCACGGAAGATATTTTACGGCTGGTGGGTTGTGGCGGCAGGCAGCACCCTCAATGTCCTGGCGGGAGGCCTCTACTGGACCGGTTTCTCAATCTACTTCCTGCCCGTGACCCGTGACCTGGGCCTGAGCCGGGCGGCCACCTCATTGGCCTACGGACTGGGCCGTATGGAGGGCGGGATTGAAGGGCCTCTAGCGGGCTATTTGGTGGACCGCCTGGGGCCCCGGAAGATGATAGCCGCCGGCGGCGCACTGGCCGGCGTTGGGTTCATTCTGCTGTCCCTTACCCACAGCTTCACCACGTTCATGATCGTGTATGTCGGCGCCGTGACCCTGGGCGTGAATGTGGGTTTCAACCACGGCATCTTCGCCGCGGTCAACCAGTGGTTCATTCGCCGTAGCGGCCTGGCCATGTCCATATCAACCCTGGGCATGTCTGTAGGGGGCACGGTTGTCACGCCGGCGGTCGCCTTGATAGTGCTGAATCTGGGATGGAGGACCGGCGCCCTGATTTCAGGCCTGGCCCTGCTAGCCTTGGTGGCCCCCATGTCCCTGCTGATACGCAACTCCCCGGAAAGTATGGGATTGCTGCCGGATGGGGACCTGACGCAGCCTGTCCCCGTCAAGAGCGTCTCGGGCGCCCCGCCTCGGCGGTTCGGCCGCCACTACACCACCGTGGATTACACCGCCAAGGAGGCGATCAAGACTCGAGCCTACTGGCTCCTGGCGCTGGCCATGGGCCTTCGGATCTCGGCCCACACCGGGGTCTTCGTCCACCTGGTGCCCCTGATGGTTTGGAAGGGACAATCCGAGGCCACCGGGGCCTTCATCGTGGCCTTCGTAGCTTTTATTACCATCCCTCTCAGGGTCTTTCTCGGCTGGATCGGCGACAAGTGGGCAAAACAGAAGATGGTCGCCATCACCATGGCCATGGGATCGGTCAGCTTGATAATCCTCCTGTTCCCCGGAGGGTCGCTGCTGCAGCTGATCATCTTCGCCCTGCTTTTCTCCATCCCCGAGGCGGTCAGCGGCCTCGCCTGGTCGCTGATCGGGGACTTCTTTGGCCGCCGTTACTTTGCCACCCTCAGGGGCGGGATCACCACGGTTTACAGCTTCATGTCCATGGGCGTGCCGGTGTTTGCCGGCTGGGTGTTCGATACTTCAGGCAGCTATTACTGGGCCGTCATCCCCATAATGGCCATGTACCTTGCGGCGACTATCTTGTTCTGGAGCCTACCCAGACCCAGGCCTCCAAGCCGGGAGACAGACCCGGCGACGGGAGACGCCAAGGCTTGATCGGGAGGGGACCCTCTAAATCCCCCTAGATCCCCCTTTACCAAAGGGGGACTTTGAGAGGCTTTCTCGTCACATGGTCTAACAAACTGCATTTAGGCAGCCACGACCGCAAATGCCACATCCCCCTTTCGTAAAAGGGGGACCGAGGGGGATTTCATCCAAGGATCAGTTGTCCCGCCTGCTGCGGCCGGTGATGCTGTGACGGGGCCGTCCGGAGTGATAAAGTAGCCGGGTGAAGGGGCCGCTGGGCAGGTGCGGCCCCGGGGATAGGAGTCTTCAGAACGGCGGGGGTTCCATATGTTCGACCACGGATTCCCGATCAACACGTTCACGGTCCTGGGGCGTTGCCGCCGGACCGGCCGGCTCGGCGTCGCGACTACCACCCGTGAGATGGCGGTGGGCTCCCGAGTGCCCAACGTGAAAGCTCACGTGGGTGTAATCGCGACCCAGGCGAGCACCGACCCCCGGCTGGGCCCCCTGGGCTTGCAATTGCTCGGTTTGGGCTTTACCGCCGCCCGGGTCATGGCCGAACTGGAGGCCAACGACCCCCACATCGAGCGGCGGCAGCTAGGCATCATCGACAGTTGGGGTACCGCCCTGGCGCGGACAGGCCAGCACAACAGTGACTGGGCCGGACACATTATCGGTGACGGCTACATCGCCATGGGCAACAACCTGCAGGGCGAACACGTCGCCCAGGCGATGGCCGCCGCATTAGAGGATTCGTCTGACCTGGACCTGGAGGTGCGTCTGATTCGCGGACTCGAAGCGGGCACAGCAGCCGGCGGCCAGCACGGGGGCCAGCGCAGCGCGGCGTTGATTGTGTACGAGGCCGAATCCTATCCGCTGTTGTCTTTGCGGGTCGATGACCACCCGGAACCGGTGGCGGACCTGCGCCGGATATTCGACAAGTTCCACCCTCTGCTGCCGTACTATCGCCAGCGGCCCATCGACCCGGACCTCCCCAAAGTGTACGAGTGGGCGGAACAGCAGGGTCTGAAGCTCTAGCGCCGGCAATTCCAAATCAGAACCAACGCCGCGGTGCGCTGGCGCCCGTCTTTACGGGGTCAACTCGGCCACGGTCCGGCCCATCTCCGAGGCGTCGTAGCCGCCGAGCGCCTCGACCAGCTTCTGGAAACCGGCGCCGCGTATGATCTCCAGCAGCGGCTGGAGCAAGGGCGATTCGTAGTGCTCCCGGGGGATCACCAGGTCGTAGCGTTCCTTCAGAAGTGGCACGAAGTCGAGGCCCAGGGCCCGGGCCGCCGCCAGAATCCCCAGGCCCGTATCGGCAGTACCGCTGGCCACCGCCGCCGCGACCCCGGTGTGGGTGAACTCCTCCCGCTCATAGCCGTTGATGCCGGCGGAATCGATACCACCACGCCGCAGCTCGTAGTCCAGCAGGACCCGGGTGCCGGACCCCCGCTGGCGGTTGACAAAGGCGACGTCATCACGAACCAGGTCGCTCAGACTCGTGATGTCCTTGGGGTTTCCCTCAGCCACCAGCAGCCCCTGCTCACGGTAGACCAGGTTGACCAACACGACCGATACGGCGGGCAACACTCGCCGGATATACGATACGTTGTATTCCCCCGTCTCCTCATCCAG
>CAJWBT010000287.1 GCA_913020235.1 uncultured Chloroflexota bacterium | reverse complement strand
GTCGTGCGGATGTACCACGAACTCTTGGCGTAGTAGAGCAGGGGAGTGTCGCAGCGCCAGCAGAAGGGGTAGGTGTGGCGGTAGACGTCCCGGTGGAACAGCAGCCCCCGTTCCTTGAGGTCGGCCATGATGTCTTCATCGGCGTCCTTGACGAACTTGCCGGCGAAAGGGTAGTTGCCCGTAATGTTCCCCTGCAGGTCCACCGGCTGGACGAAGGCCAGCTCCTTCTCCCGGCCCAGGTTCAGGTCCTCGTCGCCGAAGGCCGGGGCGATGTGGACGATGCCGGTGCCGTCCTCCATGGAGACGAAGTCCGCCCCCACCACCCGAGGCGTCAGCACGGCGGCCGGCTCAAGGTTCGCGATGCTGCCACCGCCGCGAGCCTCCCGGCGAACGAACTGCCGGAACTCCACGCCGTACTCCGCCGGAGAGTACAGGGGCTGATATTGGACGCCGACCAGGCCGGCCCCCTTCAAGATGGCCACCACTCTATGTTCCTGGTGGACGTTGGCCTCCAGCAACGCCGTGGCCAGCACCAACCGTTGCACGCAGCCATCCTGCTCCAGCTCCACCACCGAGTACTCGGCCTCCTCGGCCACCGCCAACGCCGTATTGCCGGGCAGCGTCCACGGTGTGGTGGTCCAGGCCAGCAGGTAGGTGGGGACTTGCGAGGTCCAAATCCCCCCTTCTCCCCCCTCTATTAAGGGGGGGTTGGGGAGGATTTCCACCCGGAACTTCACGAACACCGAAGGGTCCGGCGTGTCTTCCTTGTACCCCAGCGCTACCTCGTGGGAGCTGAGGCTGGTGACACAGCGGGGGCAATGGGGAGTGCCCCGCATGTCCTGATGCAGCAAACCCCGGTCCCAGAACTCTTTGAGTATCCACCAGCCGGTCTCGATGTAGTCGTTTTCCAGAGTCACGTAAGGATGGTCCATGTCCACCCAGAAGCCGATGCGGTCGGTCAAGGTTTCCCATTCCTTCAGGTAGTGGAAGACGCTGTCCCGGCACTTCTGGTTGAACCGCTCGATGCCGTACTCTTCGATGTCCCGCTTGCTGGTGAGCCCCAGCTCCTTTTCCACCTCCAACTCCACCGGCAGCCCGTGGGTGTCCCAGCCGCCCTTGCGCAGGCAGCGGTAGCCCTTCATGGTCCGGTAGCGGCAGATCACGTCTTTGAACACCCTGGCCAGCACATGGTGGATGCCGGGACTGCCGTTGGCCGTGGGCGGCCCCTCGAAGAGCATGAACAAGGGGGCGTCCTGCCGCTCCGATTCGGTGCGGTGGAACACGTCCCTCTGCTTCCAGAGTTGGAGGATGCCGGCGTCCAGCTCCGGAAAGCTGACGCGGCTGGAGACCGGTTTGAACATGGACGGCTTACCTCTGGTTTTGGCGAGTCATTCGACAGTCGCGGAGTGGGGTTGGCTCTCAGACGGCCATTATACCGTATAGCTAGACCGGTGCGCCGCCCTTCCTCGCGCTGACCGGTGCTTTACCTCGAAACTGTCATTTCGATGGGCGAGGCGACGAGGAATCTGAGGCGGGGTCCCTCCCTGGCGGCCTGGACCCGCCACTCCAGGCTCCCTGCTTAACTCGGGGTGACAAACTACAGGGAGCTTATGAGGCGGTTCCGTTGGCAGGCGAAGGGCGGACAGGGTATTCGTTCCCCCTGCCTGACCTACCCCCACAGCTTGTAGAAATGGTTGAGGGGGCCATGACCCCGGCCCAAGGGGAAAGAACGGCGGATGGCCTCGGTTACATAGTCTTTCGCCAGCGCCACCGCGTCGGCGACGCTCATCCCCAGGGCCAGTCCCGCCGCGACGGCCGAGGCGAAGGTGCACCCGGTGCCGTGGGTGTTGCGAGTATCAAAGCGGGGGGCGGTAAACTCCTGGAAGCTGGAGCCGTCGTAGAACAGATCGGTGGCCGGGCCCTCCCGGTGGCCCCCCTTGACCACCACGCCCTTGGCCCCCATCTCAATGATCTTTTCAGAGGCGCGTCGCACCTCACCGTCGGAAGATATCTTCATCCCGGTCAAGGTCTCGGCCTCGGGGATATTGGGCGTGACCACCGAGGCCAGGGGCACCAGCCGAGTGCGCAGGGCCTCGACGGCATCCTCCCGGAGCAACGAGTCGCCGCTCTTGGCCACCATGACCGGGTCCACCACCAGCCACGGGACCCCGTGCCGCCGCAGAGCGTCGGCGACGCACTCGATGATCGGGCCGCTGGCCAGCATCCCCGTCTTGACGGCGTCGGCGCCGATGTCGTTGAGCACGGCGTCGATCTGGGCGGTGATTATCCCGGTGGGAATCTCGTGGACGGCGGTGACGCCCACGGTGTTCTGGGCGGTGATGGCGGTCAGCGCGGAGGCGCCGTACACCCCCAGGGCGGCGAAGGTCTTGAGATCGGCCTGGATGCCCGCGCCGCCGCCGGAGTCCGACCCGGCAATGGTCAAGGCTTTGGGGACGGAAGTCATTCCGGCCACTGCTCGTCGTGGCAGGCCATCTCCCAGAAGAGAAGCTCGTAGCGGAGCACGTCCCGGAAGATGCCTTGCCAGCGGGCACGGTCCGCCGGCGTGGCCTGGGCTGCGTCCAGGGTCCGGCGCAGCCAGTCCACGAAGCCGGTCATGCCCTGGCTGGCGTGGATGTCGATCCAGGTCTGGTAGTAGTAGTTTTCGGGCCTTTTGCCGGCCGAATTCAGCCTCTGGGCCCAATCTAGGTAGGGCCACTCCACCGCCAGCAAGGTGGCCGCCAGGTCAAGAAAGCTGCCTTCGTGGGCGATCTTGCGCAGATAGCCGCTGTAGTGCAGGGTGGTGGGCCGGTACTCCAAGCCGGCGACTTCCTGGGGGGACAGGCCCCGCTCCCGGAAGGCCCGCTGGAACAAACCTTCTTCGCCGCCAAGCCCCAGGTGGAGGAATCCGACCAGTTGGCGGGCCGAGTCGAAGTCCGGCGCCTTGGCCGTAGCCAGGCTGAGCAGGATGGACCAGTCTCTCAGAAAGAGATAGTCCTGGTCGAAGTAAACGTTGAAGGTCTCTTGGGGCAAGGTGTTGTCGCCCAACCCGGTTACGAACGAGTGGCTAACCACCCGCTCCCAAACGGCTCCGACTCCGGCCCGCAATTCGTCACTCAAGCCCATTCCGCTCGGGTCCTCCTGGAAAACCGGTTCGCTCCCTTGTCCCGTCCGGTGTCGGCGGCCTAATCGTCCGGGGACAGGCGGACCGACGTGGACTGTGAAACAGGCTCATCCGGGGTCCTCTCGGTGAAGGCGCCGATGGCGATGGCCGGAAGGGTCTCGATGTGAAGCCCGGTCCGAACGCCCAATTCAAGTGAAAGCCGGGCCACGGCGTCGTTGTCGTCGGCCTCCACCATCATGAGGTAATCGTATTTCCCCAGCACGCCATACTGCCCGAGAAACTCGGCGCCGACTATCTGGATGTTGCGGGTGGCGGCCACGATCAGATCCGGGTTGTCGCGAACCATCTTCTGGCCTGCGTAAGTGAGAGTTCCCAGCAGAAAATACAGCGACATTAGCAACCTCTACCCTGTCTACCGGCGACTCCGAGGGGCCAAGTATACCACCCGGACCGGGTTGTCGACGTTCTCCCTATCTCGGGGACCGATTGGCCCGGCAGCGAGTTTCGACTCTACTGAGCGCCGGAGACGAAGCTGTTGTCGAAGGCCGCCAGGGCGTCGCC
>CAJWBT010000286.1 GCA_913020235.1 uncultured Chloroflexota bacterium | reverse complement strand
AAGAGACCAGCGCCTGCGCCGCGGCCAGCGGGGTGAGCGAGGATGAGGCCCGGGCAATCATACAGAGCAATTGGGCCGACGTGAGCCTCAAGAGCCCCGCCCGCCGCTGATCCTCGGAGTCCTTCGACCGGCCCAGGACCGGCTACGTGGACCTCCCTTTGGTCCGACCTTCACCAGAGGGTCAGGGAGATCTCTCCACCGGCTTGAGGGTATTGGCCCGCAAGATACTGCTGTACCTCGGCGCGCCTTAGCATCGTTGTCATATCTTCATGCTACCCCAAGAAAGGAGCCGGTGGTGACGCCGTTCCTCCGGACTCGTGGGTAAGCGTGAGCCGCCAACTGCTTCCGGCTTCAGACAGCCTCCCCAGAAATTCCCGGCGGACCCGGCCCTCCAGGTCCTGGTGCTGATGGCACTTGTAAGGCCCGTGGCCAGGGCGCCGGGCCGGACGCTTGAACTTAAGGGTTATTTCGGTAGAGTGGAGGTAAGGCAACCTCATGATCTGCCTCGCCCTGTTGAGGCGGGGAGGTGCCTGCGCAGTGGTACGCTCCTGACGACGTTGGGGCACGGCGGCCCATGCGAGGATTGGGAAGGTGCGCCTGGCAGGAGGATTGAGGATGCTCGGACCGCGAATATTGAAACCCTGGATTCCGCTGATGGCCATCCTTCTCACGGTTGCGGTCATCGCATCCGGATGCGGCGGAGGTGACGCGGAGTCAGGGACTGCCGACACCGATGCCGGCTCAGCCGACATTGTGATGGAGGTCGTGCAAGACGAGGCGGTTCTCGCCAGTTTCTTGTTGGCCGACCTTCGCGGCCTGCCCCAGGTGACCGTGAAAACCGGAAGCACGGAGCGGAAAGGCCCGACCCTTCGCTCGGTGCTGGCGGCGGCCGGAGTAGAGGAGTTTGACAGCGTAAATGTCGACGGTTTCCTGCAAGGCCGTGGGTTAAGCGTCGACCTGACCAACACCGATGTTGATGACGAAATACTGCTGGTGCTCAACAGCCAGGGCAAGGCCAGGCTGGTCGGCCCGGACCTCGCGCCGAAGCGGTCGATTGCCGACGTGACGCGTCTGACGGTGAGCTGACGAAGCGGGTCTTGATTGGCGCTGACGACACGGATGTCGAGGGCAGCCCCGGCGCGGGCCGGGCGGCTCACCTGAATCCCACGCGCGCGAAGCTGCTTGCCGGCTACGGCGTCCAGAATACCCTTAAAGGGAAAACCCTCTCAAGACAGCGCTAGGCCGAAGGGCGGGCGTTCGCCTTGCTCAAAGGCCAGCGCCCGCTGAACCACCTCCCCGTTCGCCGGCTGCGGCAGGTTACGGCGCATCGTTACCTGTCCCTGATTGCGATGCAGGCTACCATGGCTGCCTCTCAGGAGACCCCCATGCCGGTGCCAATCCCCGCCTTGGATGTTAAGATGGGTTGCGGGACTCTGGCCTAATTTCGTGCCAATCCTGTCCAACTGATTGGGACCCACCTCAGCCGCAGCGCCTGTACTGGCATTGATAATTGACAAGACACCACTCTTCGCCCCAGTGCGCCGGAAGTTGGGCAAGTCGGCCCGGACGTTGCGTAAATCGGGTAGAGGAAGAGGCATATGATTAGGGCCGTCCTCGGCAGCTTGTTGCTGGGGCTTACCTTGATGCTGGCGTCAGCCTGCGGCGCACAGCCGAACACGACCGCACCAGAAGCTACAGCCACCCCGGAACCTACGGCCGCGGCCGCACCGGAAGCCACAGCCAACCCGGAACCTGCGGCCACGGCCGCACCAGAAGCTACAGCCACCCCGGAACTTGCGGCCACGGCCGCACCGGAAGCCACAGCCACCCCGGAACCTGCGGCCACGGCCGCACCGGAAGCTACAGCCACCCCGGAACCTGCGGCCAAGCCGGAAGCTTCGGTCACTTCGGAGGCTAGAAGGGAAGTACGCGGGCGGGTGCTGGAGGTCGTTAGCCGGAACCCGATCGAAATTGAACTACTGCGTGTGCGCGATGAAGCCGGGAAGGAATGGACGTTCGCCACGGAAGGTTATCCTGGAATTACTCCGGATCACCTTCGGGAGCACCAACTGCTCGGGCTGTCCGTGCTGGTGCTATACGTTGTCCGGGGAGACATGCTCGTGGCCCTAAGAATAGCGGACTAGGAAAAGCGTAGGCAGCGCCAGCCCATGGAAGTCATTTCCGGAGGCTGAAAGGTAAAGTCGCGGAGAGGATGTGAGTCTGAATGCGCGTGGCCTAAACATGCAAGACGCTCGATTGACCCCGCTCAAGGTGTACCCTACAATTGGTTGAAGCCAGCCAGCGAACGCAAGCCGGCTGGCTTTTCTCACATGTCAGCAAGGCCACAGCTTCTTCAGGAGGAAACATGACAGCGGGAGAAGGTTTCGCCCATCCGGAATATCTGGTGGACGCCGCTTGGGTGGAGGCCCATAAGGACGACGCCAACGTGGTGGTGGTGGACTGCGACGTGGAGCCGGCCTTCCTCCGGGGCCACATCCCCGGCGCGGTTCTGGTGCCCGACAACTACGAGAAGGACCCGGATACCGGGCGGGTGCACTTAATGAATCCCGACCAGTTCGCCGCCATGTGCCAGGGTCTGGGCATCGGCGACGACACGCTGGTGATCGCCTACGACGGCAACCAGAGCAACTACGCCGGCCGGTTCTGGTGGGCACTCAACACCCACGGCCACGGCAACGTCAAGGTGCTGGACGGCGGCTGGCGGCGTTGGGTTGCCGAGGGCCGGACCATTGGCTTCGACCGAGCCCATCCCGCCTCCGGCGTGAAGTTCACCTCCAAGCCCGACGACTCGATGATGGTCAGGCTCGACGGGCTAAGGGCCGCCTGCAACGTCGCCGACTCGGTCCTCTGGGATGTCCGGAGCGAGGGAGAGTGGAACGGCACCAACAGCCGGGGCAATAAGCGGGTCGGCCACGTTCCCGGGGCCGTCCACCTGGATTGGTGGCGAACCATGGACCGGGAAACCCATCGGTTCAAGCCGCCGGAGGAGATCCGGCGAATCCTGGCGGAGAAGGGCATCACACCGGACAAGAAGATATATGCCTATTGACAGGGCGGTATCCGTGCGGCGCACGGAGTGCTGGTCCTGAAGCTTCTGGGCTACGGCGAGGCCAAGAACTACGACGGCTCCATGGGCGAGTGGGCCAACCGGGAGGATACGCCCCTGGAGGTGTGACGAGCTACCCCGATCAATTCAGCTTCAACCGCGGCACTTGATCGATCGCGGAGAGCGCGGGCTTCTGGATTCACGCGGACGGGCAATCCCCGCGAAACCTTCGTTACAGCCCGTGCCTCTTGACCAGCTCCTCGTCGGTGACATTGGTCCCGGTGAGGCCGTGGGCGTACTGATGGGTGAGAAGACGGACGTTTATCGCGGCTGGGGTATCCCCAGGTCCCGGCAAATCTTTCGTGCTAGGGTATCGTTGACCTCGGTGTGTCTTGGGACGGCAGAGCGCCGATTGTTGGCAGGGTTACCCCACCAA
Source organism: uncultured Chloroflexota bacterium (assembly GCA_913020235.1). The sequence continues at coordinate 182 of CAJWBT010000286.1, read as the reverse complement.
GAATGTCTGGCGCCTTCCCGAATCAGTACACAGCCATGAGCCGTGAGATAAGCGAGCAGTTGCCGGCGCCTCACACGCTCAGGCTCATTTCTTCATATTCACCGCTGGCCGCCGCCTCCGCATCCTCACGGTTCATCTGCAATGCTTCTTCCAGCGCCGAGCGCAGATTCTCCACCAGCTCT
>CAJWBT010000285.1 GCA_913020235.1 uncultured Chloroflexota bacterium | reverse complement strand
AGGCCGGCCTTGACCAGCTTGTGGGTGGCGGCCGGGCCGCAGTCGAACATCAGCAACTCACCGCCCACGCTCAGCACATGAGCGCTGCCAAACCGGGTCGCAGTCGGGACCGGCGACCCCGCACCCAACACGTAGACTTCCGCCATACAGTATCCTTGCCAGTAGGTTGTTTCGGATAGGAAGGGCCAAAGGAGGGTGGGCCAGGGAATGCGGTCCCAGCCTTCCTACAGGGGAATCCGCATCACCTCCTCCGAGAAGACGATTTCACCGTCGTAGATAGCGCGGACTTCGCCGATGCCGCTCTCCATGGGGCCGTGCCCGGACAAGTGGGGGCCGACGTGGACCAGCACCAGCTTCTTGACCCCCGCATCCTGGGCCAGCTGAGCCGCGCCCACGGTGCTGCACTGGCCGCTCAGTTCTTTACTTTGAAGCATGGACTGGTGGTCGTCCCAGCACATGCAGAGCATCACGTCGGCGTTCTTGGCCAGCGTGGTGACGCTCTCGCATGGGTGGGTATCCCCGGTGAACACGACGCTTCCCTCGGAGGAGTCCACCCGGTAGGCCAGGGAGTCCAGCCACGGCTGCACGTGGTCCGCCGGAGCGGCGGTCACCTGCCAGTCCTTGCCGCTGAACACCAATCCGGGTCCCACGTCCTTGGCGGCTACCGACGGAGGCTTCCGGGGCAGAGTTCCTCCCCGGTTGACGAACACCTGCTGGCTCAGAGGGTGGTTGACCCGGGCCTTCCAGTCGTCGGCGAACACGCCGTTCTCTCCGATGATGCCCTCGGTGATCTTCTCGGTAAGGGTGGGGCCGAACACCTGAAGCTGGTTCTCCTTGCCGATGCTCTGGTCCCAGCGGCACAGGAGGAAACAGGGGAAGTCGATATTGTGGTCGAAATGGTGGTGGGTGAAAAAGAGGTAGTCAACCTTGGTGGGAAACAGGCCGGCCTTGACCAGCTTGTGGGTGGCGGCCGGGCCGCAGTCGAACATCAGCAGCTCGCCGCCCACGCTCAGCACGTGGGCGCTGCCAAAACGTGTTGCCGTCGGGGTCGGCGTGCCTGCACCCAACACGTAGACATCTGCCATATCTTCTTCCTCCCGGTGAGCTGATGCGGACAGGATACTCTGATGAGGCCAGGATGGCAAAGCCTACGGCCTTGCGCTGAAGAATTCTCCAACAAACCGGCGCTCCAGGGAAGCCGATTTCGCCATTGTAAGGCCGGGCCCGGCGACCGCCCTCGCCCGGCTTTGCCTCAAGACTGTCCTTCCGAGGAGCGAAGCGACGAGGAATCTGGGGCGGGGCTCCCTCAGGTGTGCGTGAACCCACCACCCCAGACCCTTCGCTTCGCTCAGGGTGACACTCTGCGGGCAACTCTTGCGGCAAGACCGCCTCGACCAGGTGCTCGTGGGGCTCGATTGGGGACGGGCAATTGAAAATGCTGGAACCCGTTACCAAGTCGACGGGTTACAGGGAAGGCTTGGAGTGGTTCGAGCCACCGGCCGGCGTCTTTCGTATTGACAGCTGGATTGAGCACTGGTAAATTGAATAGGTTGTACCTTGGCGCTCGGATGACCCGAGTGCTAATCGTAGTTTCCCCGGGAGGGCCCTGGTGCCTCGTTATGATTACCGATGTCTTAGCTGTGACCGCGAGTTCGAGTTGGTCCAGACTTTTGCTGAAGCCGGTACCGGCGTCTGCCCCCTATGCTCGGGAGCGGGCCGCCGCCTTTTCCACGCAGTTCCGGTGATCTACAAGGGCTCCGGCTTCTACACCACCGACTACGGCCGCCCCAAGCCGCCGCTGGAAAACGGAGCAAAGGAAAGCTCGGCCAAGCAAGCCGAGTCCGGGGACAGCTCAACGAGCAGCAAAGACGGCAAAGCAACCGCCAAAGAAGGCTCCTCCGACGCTTCGGCTTCGAAGGATACCTCATCGGCCAAGGCCGGCAGCGATACCAAGGCTTCTGCCTAAGCTCGATTTCGGGCAAGAGCCGCCGGGGACGTGATGCCACCAGGGGTCCGGCTCCATTGCGGGCGTTAATCCAACGAGTGGTGGCCGCTTCGGTGCTGGTGGAGGACCGGGAGGTGGGGAGAATCGGTCCCGGTCTGGTGGTCTTTTTGGGGGTCGGCAGGGAAGATGAGGAGTCCGACGCCCGGTACCTGGTAGAAAAGATAGCCAACCTCAGGATCTTCGCCGACCAGGAGAACCGTTTCAATCGCTCCGCCCTCGACGTGGGGGCGGAGTTTTTGTTGGTCAGCCAGTTTACGCTGTACGCCGACACCCGCAAGGGCCGGCGGCCCAATTTCACCCAGGCGGCCCAGCCTGAGGAGGCCCTGCGACTCTACGAGCACGCGATAGACCTCTTCCGCCAATCGGGGTTGAAGGTGGCCACGGGCCGGTTCCAGGAGTATATGCAGGTGCGCGTGGAGAACGATGGGCCGGTGACCATCCTGTTGGACAGCGCCGACCGTCAGCGGCCCCGGCGCGGCTAACGGTGCCAGCCCATTCCCAGGTAGAACCCTCGCAGATAGGCTATTTGCCCGCCGTGGGAGATGGCGTCCCAGGTCATCTGCCCCAGGGCGGAGGCTATCGAGCGGGGTTCGGCCGCAGGCGGAAAAACGATCATCTTCTCCAGCTCGGAGGGGGTGACGGACGCCAGGAACTCCCTCGTGGCGTCTCTCACCGCCCGGTAGTACCCGATCTGCGCGTCGCGCGCCGGCGCCGGCCAGCTGGCCACATGGGCGGCGGTCCAGCCCACCCCCCGGTCATCGGGGTCACCGGCCATGCCGAACTTCTGGTGCCAGCCTTCCGCAATCCATAGCTGCGGCTTGTCGCGAAACCGGGTGGTCATGAACGTGTCCACCACCCGGCTCATGTGCCACAGAATCCAGGCGATGGAGTTGCACTGGTCCGACGGCTGCCGGGCCAGGGTGGCGTCATCCAGGCCCTCGAGGGCCCGGTCGATCATGTCCCAATTCCGTTCCAGGGCGGTGCCAATAGATTCGGTAGCCGCCATCGTAGCCTCCTTCTAGTTACGTTTGCACAACAGAGTTGACGAGGGCCGTCACCTGAAAATGGCGCTCAGCAAAATCTAGCCAATCCCGGCGAAAATTGAAATTGAGTTGTGCTGCCCCACCATCGGTGGGGCAGCACAACTTGCCCCTTTCCGTTTCCGCGGTGACTCTCTGTGGCGGACCGGATGTTGGAGCAAATTTCGCAGAATACTTAGCTGAACTCCAGGTCCAGGCTGATGTCCAATGCTTGGGGGGAGTGGGTCAGACCGCCGATGGAGATCAGGTCCACGCCCGTCTCGGCAACGGCACGCACGGTCTCCATGTTGATGCCCCCCGAAGCCTCCACCAACGCCCGGCCTCCTATGATGTCCACCGCCTGCTCCATCACCCCCACCGGCATGTTGTCCAGCATGATGATGTGGGCTCCGGCCTCCACCGCTTCCCGCACCTCCTCCAGTGTCTCCACCTCTACCTCCACTTTGATCGTGTGAGAGGCGCGGGACAGGGCCAGCCGGATGACCTCCTTGAGGCCCAGCTTCTCCGACCGCAGGGCTTGAATGTGATTGTCCTTGATCAGGATGCCGTCGGCCAGATTCAGCCGGTGGTTGTGACCGCCGCCCATGCGGACCGAGTACTTGTCCAGAAAGCGGAGGCCCGGCGCCGTCTTGCGGGTGTCCACGA
>CAJWBT010000284.1 GCA_913020235.1 uncultured Chloroflexota bacterium | reverse complement strand
AGGAGATCGCCGACCGTCTCTACAAGTGCTACTTCGGGCCCGAGCGCGGCCTGGATTGGTTCAAGAAGAACGGGGTAGTCACCTGGCGCAAGAAGATAGAAGAGGTGTACTGGAAGCCCTTCCGCCACGTCCGCGCTCCCATCTATTTCGAGTGGTTCAAGAAGGCCGGCGAGGGGATCCAGGCCATCCTGGACGAGCTGGGAGTAACGGAGATCGACACCAGCGACTACGATCCTCTGCCCGACTGGAAGCCTTGCGGCGCGCTCCTGGCCAAAGACCAGGAGTATGACCTACAGGCTGTCTACCACCGGGTGGCCCACCACCAGTTCTCCTACACCTTCGAGAACCCTTGGCTGGACGAGATATCGGCCCTTGACCCCTACACCAACTACGTCACCATCAACTCCGAGACGGCCAAACGGAAGGGGATCAAGACCGGGGACCAGGTCTGGATCACGTCCAAGGAAGCCGGAGCGAGCATGGGCGAAGCCAAGGTGGTGGAGGGGATTCACCCGGAGGTGATAGCCGTCGCCAACAACGGCGGCCACTGGTCCAAGTTCACGCCGGTGGCCACGGGCAAGGGCACCTTCTTCGAGGCGCTGATGCCCATGGACTGGGCCCACACCGACCCGGTGGTCGTCGCCATGGACGCCGATGCCGCGGTGAAGATAGAGAAGGCCGGGAAAGAAGACGCCAATCATCCGACCCGCTGGTTGCCGGGTATCGGCGGAAAAATCAGGAAGCTTTAGGGCCTCGGCTCGGGCGGGGGGGTGAAAATCCCCCCAACCCCCCTTTAATAAAGGGGGGGGCGAACGGCGGCGGTGGGCCAACTCATGGAACCAGGACGGAAGGCAATTTGGACCGTCTCCAGGTAAAGGCAGCATGGACGTAACCATCCGCTTATACGGCATCCGGAGAGAGTTGATCGACCGCCCTTTTGTGGAGATTGCGGTGCCTGAGGAGGCCACGCTGCGCACCCTGCTGGAGACACTGGGCGATCAGTTCGGAGAGCGGGTCCGGCACCAGCTTTTCGCCGCCGACGGCCGGCACCTGGGAGACACCATCTGCCTGGCGGTAAACGACTACATAGTGGCCGAAGAGGCCCTCGAAACCCCCCTCAAGGACATGGGGGCCGACCAGCCGAGGGTGTCCCTGTCGGTGGTCTTCGCCATCGCCGGGGGCTGAGGGTTCAGGCAGTAATCAGGGGAGGGAACCACAATGCATTACGGGATGGTCATAGACCTGAAACGGTGCATCGGCTGTTACGCCTGCGTTGCCGCCTGCCGCGCGGAAAACGCGACCGGCACCGGGGTGATGTTCTCCCGGGTCGAGCGGCTGGAGTGGGGGAAGTACCCCGCGGTGAAACGGATGGCCCTCCCTCTCCTGTGTATGCACTGCGAAGACCCGCCCTGCATGGACGTATGTCCCACCGGGGCCACCAAGCAGCGGCCCGACGGCATCGTGTGGATCGACAAGGACCTCTGCATCGGCTGCCGCTACTGCATGCTGGCCTGCCCCTACGCGGCCCGGTACTTCTACGACCGGGAGGTCCCCTACTTTGCCAACGGCAAGATGGCGAACGGCGAGACCCCCGGCAAGACTCCCTTTGAGGAGCAGGGGTACACCCGGCACGCCCTCGGGACCGTGGAGAAGTGCGATTTCTGCTCGGCCCGAGTCGACCAGGGGCTGGACCCCGCCTGCGTGTCTAACTGCCCCGCCGTAGCCCGCATCTTCGGCGACCTGGACGACCCCAAAAGCCCGGTCTCCGGCTTGATCAGGGACAAAGGCGCGGCCCCGCTGAACCCCGAGGCCGGGACAAACCCTTCGGTGTTCTACCTACCGCCCTAGAGCCAATCTGTCGGAAGGCCATGCAATTTCGACTAAGTGTTTTGTTCCTTAGCTCACCCTCATATTCCCGCCCACCCAATAAAGGGAAAAGGTTGAGATGTGAGGAGTGGCACCTTCCGCCGAGGTATAGCCCCGCGGCGATGAGTTTATGAGAATGGCTGAAATTGCTGGAAACTTGGTGAGCCACCTGGGGCGGCTTGCGAACCGCCCCTGCCATAATGCCGGCCCGACCGGTTCAGCCCGGTGGGTCCTTCGGTGACCAAACGGTGATCAAACGGTGATCAAACAAAGTAGTATTCGGGAGGCCGGACCATGGACCAGCGCATAGGTGAGCGCCAGACCATCTGGGGGTGGCAGATCGCCCTGTACCTCTTTCTGGCCGGAGGGGCGTGCGGGGCCTACGTGACCGGCGTGGCCGCTGAGTTTGCCAGCGGCGCTGAGTGGGATACTGTCGCGAAGATCGGCGTCACCATTGGGGCTCCCCTGGTGGCCTTCAGCACGATTTTCCTGGTGTTGGATCTGGGCCGGCCCCTTGGCTTCATCCGGGCGGGGTTCCACCCCCGCACCTCTTGGATTTCCCGCGGGGTGTTCATCCTGACCGCGTTCATCGTCGTCGGTCTCGTCCATCTGGCGCTGGTCTGGGCGGAAGCCCCCGAGGGCGTGCTGCGTGGCTTCGGCGTCGCCGGTGGTGTGCTGGCCGCGATGACCATGATCTATACCGGCCTGCTCCTAGGGGCGGCGCGGGCTATCCCGTTCTGGAGCACGCCGGCTCTCCCTCTGCTGTTCCTCGTCTCCGCCCTCTCGGCGGGCTTGATGGCCGTCACCCTCATCCTGTCGATCTACGTCGTCGTCGCGGACGTGGATGCCGTTGCGGACCAGTTGGTGAAGCACGAGAACCAGCTCCTCAAAGCAGACATCATCCTGCTGGTCATCGAGGCGATAGTGGTCTTCAGCTACTTGTACCTGGTGCGGGCGTCCCTGGCGGCAAAGGCTTCAGTGGAGTCACTGGTTCGGGGAGACCTGTCCGGCTACTTCTGGCCGGGTTTCGTTGTCTTGGGACTGCTGGTCCCCCTGGCCATGGAGCTGACGCTGCTGGCCTTTCTGGATACCGCAGACGCGGAGGCGCGCATGGCGGTCGCGATTGTGGCCACGGCGCCGGGGCTTCTGGGCGGGTACGTCTTGCGCCACCTCATCATGGCCGCGGCGATCAAGGGTCCCCTGGTGGTCATCGGCAGGCTGGTCCCCATACCTGGGCGCCCGCGGCTCATCTCCTGATCGAGCACCAGCCCGGCTCGGCCTGAACCCCGCCCGCCGGGCGACGGGCAGGGTCCGGCAGGGCCTGAACGGGCAACTACTCCGCGGTAGTGCCGCCGTCGATGACAAGCTCTGAGCCGGTGACGGAGGACGACTCGTCGGAGGAGAGGTACAGCACCCCGTAGGCGATGTCGTCCGGAGTCCCCATCCGGCCCAGGGGGACGCGGCTTAGCCGCTTTTCGAGGCGGTCGGGATTGTCCAGCAGCTCTTGGATAAAGGGGGTATTGACGGGGCCCGGGTGGACCGAGTTGCACCGGATGTTTTCCTTGGCATGCTGGATGGCGGTGGCCTTGGTGAAGAGGCGCACCGCCCCTTTGCTGGCCGTATAGCCGGCGGAGCGGCCGATGCCCACCAGGCCGGCGGCGGAGGATATGTTCACGATGGACCCTCCCCCGTTACGGCGCAGGGCGGGAATGGCGGACTTGGTTCCCAGGAACACCCCCGTCGAGTTTACACCCTGCATGGCCTCCCAATCCGCCAGCGAGGTCTCCTCAATGGGCCGCGTGCCGATGGAGATCCCCGCGTTATTCACGAGGATATCCAGTTTCCCGTAGGTGG
>CAJWBT010000283.1 GCA_913020235.1 uncultured Chloroflexota bacterium | reverse complement strand
TCTACCTGCTGGTCCTCCAGGGGCACCGGCTTGGGCCGTTTGTCGGACTCATCCTCGGTTGAGACGAACCCGGTCACCCCCGGCGTGTTGCGCACGGCGTACCAGCTTTCGTCGTCCATGTCCATCTGAACCAGGATGTAGCCTGGGAACAGCTTGCGGCGCTCCGACCGGCGTTTGCCTTCCTTGAAAACCACTTCTTCTTCGGTGGGCACAAGCACCTGAAGGATGCGGTCCTGCATATCCAGGTTCTGGATACGCAGCTTCAGGTTTTTCTCGACCACGTCCTCTTGCCCCGAGTAGGTATGCACGATGTACCACCTGGGGCCCTGGGCTTCTTCCACCTGAGGGTCATTGGCTCTGGTCATGACTCCATATCCACAATGTAGTGATGTAGCAGTTGCTGGTCCGCTCGGCTCCCGGGGTTGGCTAGCCTAGGAGCACAAACCGGTCAAAGGTCTCTTTCAATATCCGGTCCAACCCCCCCAGAAAGAAGCCCATTACTATTGACAGGACGATGACGACCATCGTGAGGCGGGCGGTCTCCTCCCTGGTGGGCCACACCGACTTTGACAGCTCCGAGAAGGTCTCCCGGAGGAAGGTGACGGGACTCACCCTCCCGGCCGAGCCCGGTGAGACCATCCTGCCGCCTCGAGCCGAAACCCTGGCCATACCGAGCTACCTCACTTCCCGGTGGGCCTTGTGGCCACGGCAGCGGGAGCAGTATTTTCGCAACTCGATCCGCTGCGGGTCGTTGCGCCGGTTTTTGATGGAAGTGTAGTTGCGCTCCCGGCAGTCGCCACATTGGAGCGTGATGATTTGCCTCACGTCACCGGATTTCCTGGCCATCTCCTAGTCCAACAGCTGGGTGAATACCCCGGCGCCCACGGTCCTGCCGCCTTCCCGGATGGCGAAGCGCAGCCCCTCTTCGATGGCGACAGGGGTGATCAGCTTGATGGTCATCTGGATGTTATCGCCGGGCATGACCATTTCCACGCCCTCGGGTAATACGATCTCTCCGGTGATGTCGCTGGTCCGAATGTAGAACTGGGGCTTGTAGCCGGGGAAGAAGGGCGTGTGACGGCCGCCTTCCGCTCGGCTGAGCACGTAGACCTCGGCGTGGGCTTCCTGGTGGGGCCGCATGGAGCCCGGCTTCACCAGCACCTGGCCCCTTTCGACTTCATCGCGGTCCACGCCCCGGAGCAGGATCCCCACGGCATCGCCGGCTTCGGTGAAGTCGAGGGTCTTATGGAACATCTCCAGGCCGGTGGCCACGGTTTCGCGCACGTCGCCGAACCGGATTATCTCCACCGGCTCTCCCTGCTTCAACTGCCCCCGCTCCACCCGGCCGGTGACGACGGTCCCGCGGCCCTTGATACCGAACACATCCTCAATGGGCATCAGGAACGGCCGGTCCATAATCCGGGTAGGGAGGGGTACGTAGTCGTCCATGGCTTGGACCAGGTCCAAAATACCCTGCTCCGCGCTCTCGTCCCCCTCCAGCGCCTTGAGGGCGCTGACCCGGATGATAGGGGTGTCGTCGCCGGGAAACTCGTAGCGGTTGAGCAGGTCCCTTACCTCCAGCTCCACCAGCTCCAGCAGCTCCTCGTCTTCCATCATGTCGACTTTGTTGAGCGCCACCAAGATGCGGGGCACCTCCACCTGGCGGGCCAGCAGGATGTGCTCGCGGGTTTGGGGCATCGGGCCGTCGGGGGCGCTCACCACCAGGACCGCTCCGTCCATCTGGGCCGCGCCGGTTATCATGTTCTTGATGTAGTCGGCGTGTCCAGGGCAGTCAACGTGGGCGTAGTGCCGGTTTTCGGTCTGGTACTCCACGTGGGCGATGGCAATAGTCAATCCCCGGGACTTCTCTTCGGGAGCATTGTCGATGCTCTCCAGGGTACGGTACTCGGCCAACCCCCTCTTCCCCAACACCTGGGTAATAGCCGAAGTGAGGGTGGTTTTACCGTGGTCAACGTGGCCGATAGTACCCACGTTGATGTGGGTTTTTGACCGGTCAAATCGCTGCTTGGCCATTTAAGTCTCCTCTCCTGAAGATGGAGCCCAGAGGCGGGATTGAACCGCCGACCCCGTTCTTACCAAGAACGTGCTCTACCGCTGAGCTATCTGGGCGGGTTGCGAAAGCAACCGGCATTCAACTCGATACGTGCTATTGAATCTGCCACAGTTGGTGGAGGGGGTAGGATTCGAACCTACGAAGCCCTTCCGGACGCCAGATTTACAGTCTGGTGGCTTTAACCACTCACCCACCCCTCCAGGTTGTCGCGGGTCCTCCTTGCCTCCGGCCGCCCCATCATTCCCACGGCGGGGCGTCCCACGGGCTTGGATCGTCATAAGAGCCCCAGAGGGGAGTCGAACCCCTAGCCTGTCGATTACAAATCGACTGCGCTACCGTTGCGCCACAGGGGCATCGAGGATGCTGGGTGGCGGACACAGTACAAATGGCCCCGCGGGCTGGGGCCATTTCGCCGAACCAACTGGTTTGCACCATTGTATAAAATAGCTCGGGGAAAGTCAATTGGCGCGGGGTGCTTCTGAGGGCAATCCCGCCTCATGAACATCTTGAGATTTGGTGAAGAATGGTAGCTATCATGACGGGACTGAGGACTGCCTCCTGAAGGTGCTCCTTGCTTGAGACGCGATTGCCCTGGACACCGGCATAAAACCCCCGTCCTGGGCCTATTTCCACAGGAGAAAGAGCGGCCTAGTCCCGTGCCGGGGAGCGGCCGAAGGCGGGCCGGTGAGCAGTGGTTTCAGAAGGGGGGCGTGTTTAGCTGGAGACGCCCCATAGGGCGCCGAACGTGGCAACCACGACGGAGATGTCAAGCGCATTGACAGAAGAAGTGCATGCCCGTAGGCTGTGGTCACATTACCGGGCGCCCGCGCCTGCCGCAGCCGGCCTGATACGGGCAATTTCCGGCCGAGCGCGTTCGCCGAAACTCACCGCGGAGCACGCGTAGAACGCAGAGCGATGAACGTTTCTAATCGGATTCCTCCCCGCCCTCTGTGATCTCTGCGGTAATGTTGTGGATTCCGAGTCTTGACTGGAGGAGTGGAAATGGCCATCGGAGGCGGCTACCAAGGGAAGTTTTTGGATGTGGACCTGTCCACCGGGCAAATCCAACCGGTACCGCTACCCCCGGAGGACGTGCTGCGAACCTGGGTCGGCGGGCTGGGCCTGGGGCTCTACCTGCTGGCCGGCGAGATTACCCCCGGCATGAAGTGCACCGACCCCGACGCTCCCATGATGATAATGACCGGGCCTTTGACGGGCACTCTGGTGCCCAACTCCTCCAACTGGACCATCGTCAACCTGCGCCACACGCCCGATTACGTGATCGGCGTGAGCCAGGCCCACGGGTGGTTCGGGGCCAGGCTCAAGCACGCCGGGTGGGACGGCATCATAGTCCGTGGGGCCTCGCGGGACCCGGTGTACCTGTGGGTCGACGACGACCGGGTCGAGTTGCGGGACGCCGGCGCTTACTGGGACCAGGATACCTACGAGACGCCACGGCGCCTGAAGCTGGACCTGGGCGACCCTCTGGAAATCAGCGTCGCCTGCATCGGCCCCGGAGGGGAGAACCTTCTATTGGGGGCTACGGTGCGCTCGGACGGGGTCTATACCTGCGCCATGGGGGATGCGGGGATGTCATGGGGCTCCAAGAAGCTCAAGGCCATCGCCGTCCGCGGCTCGGGACGCGTGCCCA
>CAJWBT010000282.1 GCA_913020235.1 uncultured Chloroflexota bacterium | reverse complement strand
ACGCCGGGAATGGTCAGCAGCTCGGGAATGTGCTCTTCGTTGTACCAGCGGTTGAAGTCCTCTTCCTTGTCGGCGGGCACGTCGACAAAAACCATCAATAGTCCTGTGCCTTTCTTGTCGGCCATAATTCCCCCTTTCAGTCCTATTCAGACATATAATACCTAATTGTTGCCTTTGGTGCACCGGTTGCCAAACCCGTATCGTTTTCCCGCCCTCCCCCCTTGACGGGAACGTGAGGGGCGAGGCCCCTCACACTCCCGCGGCTTTCGTCGGCCTTAGTGCGAAAGGCCGAAGAGAGGGCCGTACCGAATGTCTACCAGATGACTTTCGCCTCTTCGAGGGCCGTTACCTCGTTGGCCCTCAGTCCCAACAGGCCGTGAAAGACTTCCGCGTTGTGCTCGCCGAGGGACGGCGTCCAGCCGTAAACCCGGGCTGGAGTGGTGGAAAAACGCCAGGGTGGCCCAACCGCCCGTTGGGAGCCTTTGTCCGGGTGCTCTATCATCGGAAAGGCTTCCCGCGCCAGGAGGTGGGGGTCGCCGGCGAGCTGGTCCGCAGAGAGGGATGGGAAGGAAGGTACGTCCTGGCGCTGGAGGAGTTCGGTTACCTCCCGGGGAGTGAGTTGCCCGGTCCACTCTTCCAGGTGCCGGTCCAAGTCATTCTGGTTGAGCCATCTCTGGTAAGCGTCGCCGAACCGGGGGTCCTCCGCCCAGGACGGGTCACCCAGGGCCCGCCGGAGCCCGCGCCACTCCTCCTCCGAGTCCACGGAGATGCTCACCCAGGCATCGTCTCCTTTGCAACGGTAGACGCCCTGGGCCGCGGCAGCGTCGTCCCGATTGCCCCATCGCCGGGCTTCCCGTTGGTTCATGGCGTATTCCAAGAGGGCCGGCCCGATGAATGCGCAGGCCATATCCCGCACGGACACGTCTACGTGCTGGCCCAGGGAGGTGGCGCCTTTGGCGCAGAGGGCGGCGACGGCGCAGAAGGCGGCGAGCATGCCTCCGGTGTGGTCCATGGCGTGTCGAAGCTCCACCGGAGGGGCGTCGGGGTAGCCGGTCAGATGTCCTAGCCCGCCCAGGGCGGCGAACATGGGAGCATATCCGGCGTAGCCCCGCTCGGGGCCGGTCTGGCCGTTTGAAGAGAGGGAGATCACAATGATGTCAGGCTTGACCCGGCGGAAATGCTGGTAACCCAAGCCCAGCCGCTCCATCACGCCGGGGCGGAAGTTTTCCAGCACCAGGTCGCAGACCCCGACCAGCTCCAGGGCCAGCTCCACTGCCCTGGGCTCTTTCAGGTTCAGGCACGCGGACAGCTTGTTGGCGTTGACCTGCTCGAAGCTGGAGGGGGGCTTGCCGTACATAATGTGGGGACGCCGGGTGATGTCGAGGCGGGCGGCGCTCTCGACCTTGATCACCTGGGCCCCCAACTCGGCCAGCATCAACCCGGCAAAGGGACCGGCGGCATGGGCGGAGAAGTCGGCCACGCGCACTCCCGAAAGCGGGCCAGGGGGCTGGGCTACCAACGTCATCAGATAACACCCGCCCTTGCCAGGTCCACCAAATCTTGGGGCGAGTAACCCAGTTCACCAAATACCTCCGAGTTGTGCTCACCAAGCAGGGGAGCACGCTCCAGCCTTTCAGGTGTTTCGCTGAAGCGATAGGGCAGCCCGGCATATTGGAAGCAGCCGGCTTCCGGGTGATCCAGCGAGACGAAGTAGCCTCGCTCCCGTTGCTGGTGGCTGTTAAACACCTCTCCCGGTGTAAAGTAGGGCGCAATTGGGACCCCGTAGGCCTGGCCATGCTCGTAGAGCCAATCCTTGGTGTGCTGGCTCGCCCACTCCCGCAGGTGCTTGTTGATTTCAGGTCCATACTTCACTGGGTCCTGGAATCTCTCCGAGGCGGCCCAGTCAGGGTTTCCCAACAACTCGGCCAACGCCTCCCACTGCCGGGGTTCGAGGGTGAGCAGCTCTACGTAGCCGTCCTTGGCGGGCAGGACCCCGCCGACCCGGAAAAACCGGGAGAACCGGTCTTCCACGATGCCCTCGGCCTCCAGCCGCTGGATGGGAAGGTAGCCGATGGCCAGTTGGGCCTCTTGCATGGAGCAGTCAACGACTTGGCCGGAGGCCCCCGATCGCCGAGCATAAACCGCCGCCAATATCCCCAGGGCCGAGGTCAGTCCCCCTTGGTAAGAAACCATGTGGCTCCCGGCCGTCAAGGGAGCCCGGTCTGGGAACGTATCCAGGGCCAGGCCGTTGGGCAGCAGGTAGCCTTCGCCTCCAGCGTGAAACACGTTGATGCCGTGGGCCCGGTAGTCGGAGTACGGTCCGGAGCTACCGAAGGGGGTAATGGCCGCGACTATTAGATCCGGCAAATCCGGCAAATCCGGCAAATCCGGCAGGTCCGGGTTGGCCGCGCCCAACGAGCCGGGGTCCAGGCCCGAGGCGCTGGCCTCGGCGGGTTGCCGGTCGTGGATGACCACGTCCATCCGGCGGGCTAGCGCATGGAGCAGGACTCGCCCTTGAGGGTCTTCCAGGTCCAGTGAAATACCTTTCTTGCCGGTGTTGAGGTAGAGGAACATCCCGCTGCGCTCCGGGTGGGGAACATCGCCGGGGAAGGGTCCGCGACGGCGTGAGGCGTCGCCCAGCCGGGGGGCTTCCGCCTTGATGACCTCGGCGCCCAGCGAGGCCAGCAGCTTGCCGCAGAAGGGACCGGCCACCATGGAGGCGACCTCCAGGACCCGCAGACCGGCCAGGGCCTGGGGCGGTTGTTGACCTGCTTGTTGACTTTCTTGTTGACTTACCATGTGCGAAAGGGCCACATCGCCAAGTACATGTAACCCGGGCTACGGCTCACCGCGGACATGTCGGCCGTTGGGATCCACCGACCTGCCCGACCTTTAACCTTCCGGAAAGGAACGTCTGGACAACGGGCCGCTCCGGTCAGGTGAACATGTCGAATATATTGCCCAGCATGCTGCTGTCTGCCTTGTACATCTCCGTGTATCTGCATCTGGTGCAGGTTACCGTGGTGAACTTGCGGTTCTGTATGTCCAACACTTTGGACAGGAAGCCTCCGGTTGCCCGGAACTCGCTCGTTTCGTATTCGGTGTTGGCGCATTTGCCGCATTTGAAGGCGTTGATGGCCATGGAGTCATCTCCTGACGGAGGTTCCCCGCGAATGTATGTAGAGGCAACCAGGCACTCGGCCCGCTCACGTGGACCGGCGCGCCGTTCCGGCCCGATCAATTACAGCGGAAGGATGGGCGGGGTGTTCTCGTCCCGGGGCGCCTCCCGAAGCCTGAGGCCGCTGCCGTCGGTGAACCAGGGGAGTTTTGGGTCCCGGGAAGGGAGCATCACCGTGGCGTACCCCGGCGCGGTCAGCTCTCCTCGCTGGTTCTCGGCCCAGATCTCCAGGTCCACCAGGGGGGCGTTGTCGTGGACGTACTTGCGGACCACCTTGCCCTTGCACCACTGGGTGTCCCCGTAGACGTTGAAGCGGCGGGTCTCGATTCTCAGCCGCTTCAGGAAAGCGTCGTCGCCCATCCAGTTGGTCAGCAGGGTGCCCATCCAGGAGACCCGCTGGGGGCCGTAGTCGTAGGCGCCGGGCACGCCCACGGCCTCGGCCACCGAGTCTCGCATGTGTCCGATGCCGGTGTACTCCAGGCCGCCCCCGGCCTCCGGGTTGCGGAAGAAGTGGCCGGGATGGCGCATGGCCTCCCGCAGCAGCACGC
>CAJWBT010000281.1 GCA_913020235.1 uncultured Chloroflexota bacterium | reverse complement strand
ACTGCCAGATGGCGCTGGGCTCACTATCCACCGGCAGCACCGCGCCGCCGTAGAGAGCCTCGTACTCCTTGATCAATGCACCGGCCATGACTATGGGCTCTTTGTTCGACAGGGCCACCGTTTTCCCATGCTTCAGAGCATTGAGCGTGGGAATCAGGCCGACGCTGCCAGACGTGGCCACCACGACCACGTCCACCTCTTCCAGACACACCATGTCGGCCATCTCGGTAAAGGCCACGCCTTGCGGCATTTTCTTGGGAGGGTCCAGGCAGAAAATGTGCTTGGGGTGGAACTCCGACACTTGCCGGGCGAGCAGGTCAGAGTTCGATCCCGCGGCCAGGCCGAACACCTCGAACTCGTCCGGGAAGACCTTCACCACGTCCAGCGTTTGCCGGCCGATGGAACCAGTCGAGCCGAGAATAACTATCTTCTTCATGGCTTAAATACCGTGGCAAGAAAATAGTACACCACGGGAACTGAGACCACAACGCTGTCCAGCCGGTCAAGGATGCCGCCGTGTCCCGGGACCATGCCGCCGGCATCCTTGACCTGGGATATGCGTTTCAGCTTGGACTCGAACAAGTCGCCCAGTTGGGAGACCACCCCAACCGTAGCTCCGATGATCCCCTGCTGCCAGCGAGGTATCGCCAGATCAAGAATCAGGCCCAGGGCCACGGCGGCCAGCACCGCCCATACCAATCCGCCGGCGCTTCCTTCCCAGGTCTTGTTGGGGCTGATGCCGGGAGCCATGGCGTGCCGGCCCAGTAGGCGGCCCGACAGGAAAGCGCCGGTGTCGGTGGCAAAGGTCACCAGAAGGGCGAACAGGAGCCAGTTCCGGCCCAGGCCTCCATCCCCAAGTTCCCGCAGGGGCAGGCTGTGGCCCAGGAGGAAGGCGACGTAAACCGGTCCGCCCACCAGGAAGATTCCGGCAACAAGGTATCGGCCCCCGGAGTAGAACGCGATGAACCAGAGCAGGGCAATAAAGGCGCCGGCAGCCATGAAGCCGGAAGAGATCGTCAGGAAGCTGCTGAGGCCGGACCCGGCTTGGGCGCCCAGCACCAGGGCGATAGCCCACAGAGCCCCTAAGCCGAAGGGGAGGGGACCGATGCCCGGGGGTGACAGACGATAGGCTTCGCGAATGCCCAGGACCGCAACCACGGCCACCAGCACGGTGAGCCATGGCGCTCCCCACCAGATAGCGCCCACCACGATCGGAATGCCCACCAGCGCCGAAATCGTCCGGTGGAGCAACTATCAGCCCTCGGGACTTATCCTGCCGAAACGGCGCTGGCGGTTGCTGAACGCCTCTAAGACCCGCTCCAGTTCAGCCGAGTCGAGGTCGGGCCAGAGGGTGGGGGTATGGTAATACTCGCTGTAGGCGGACTGCCACAGCAAAAAGTTGCTGATCCGCAGCTCGCCGCCGGTGCGGATTATCAGGTCGGGATCCGGGGAGTGGGCCGTGAAGAGGTATCGGCTGAACAGCTCTTCGTCCACCTCTTCCGCCTGCAACCCGTCCCGGATAATCTGCTTCACCGCCTCCAGGATTTCGTCGCGCCCGCCGTAGTCGAAGGCCACGTTCAGGGTGATGCCGGTGTTGTGCCGGGTCAGCTCCTGGGCGTGGGACACCGCGTCCCGCAGAGCCCGGCTGAGCCGGTCCACCTTCCCAACGTGGACTATGTGAACGTTGTTTTCGTGCAGGGCCTGGGTCTGCTCTTCCAGAGCGTCATAGAGGATTTCCAGGATACCTGCCACCTCTTCCGCAGGGCGGTTCCAGTTCTCCGTGGAGAAGGCGTACAGGGTCAGGTGCTTCACACCTTTGACCGAGAGGGTCTTTACCACCTCTTGAATACAGTCCACGCCTACCCGGTGCCCGGCCAGGCGGGGCAGGCCACGCTTTTGGGCCCAGCGGCCGTTGCCGTCCATGATTATGGCCACGTGGACCGGGCCCTTTGGGGGCTGGGGCCACGGAAGTTGGGACGAGGCGGTCGAGACCTGCATGGCTAGACCTGCATTATCTCAACTTCTTTGGCAGCCCCTACCTGATCAATGGCCTTAGTGTGCTCGTCGGTCATCTTTTGCAACTGCTCCTGGGAACGCCGGTTCTGGTCCTGTGAAACGGTCTTGTCCCGCTCCATCTTCCTCAGGTTTTCCAGGCCTTCCCGGCGCACGTTTCGCACGGAAATCTTCCCGTCCTCCAGCTTCCGCTTCAGCAGGCGCACCATGTCCTGGCGGCGCTCCTGATTGAGGGGCGGTATGGGAACCGTGATCATATTACCGTCATTGGAGGGATTGAAGCCCATCTCCGACTTCATTATGCTTTTCTCGATCTCCCGCAGCGACTGCTTGTCCCACGGTTGCACCAGAATAGCCCTGGCGTCGGGTACGGAGATGGAGGCAATCTGCTTCAAGGGCGTCGGGACTCCATAGTAGTCGACCGAAACGTTCTCGATCAAGGAAGGGGTAGCCCTCCCGGTCCGCAGCGTGTTGAGGTCCCGTTTCAAGGAGTCAATGGCCCGGTCCATCTTGTGGCCTACTTGCTCCAAGACCGACTGAGAGGTTAAACCGGATTCGCCTTCCTTTTCGACAGGCATCGTTGTTCCCTCCCGCTGATGATAGTTCCCAACGGTTCGCCGCGCAGGATGCGGCTCATGTTACCACTTTGGAAGATGTCGAAGACGATGATCGGCAATTGGTTGTCCATACACAGAGATACCGCGGTGGCGTCCATAACCCCCAGTCGCAGGTTCAGGGCATCCATGTAGTCCAAAGACTTGAAGAGGCTGGCCTCCGGGTTTTCGTGGGGGTCCGAGTCGTAGACACCATCGACATTATGCTTGGCCATCAGCAGAACGTCCGCGCCTATCTCCAGAGCACGTAGCGCCGATGCGGTATCTGTGGTCATGAAAGGGTTTCCGGTGCCGGCGGCGAACAACACCACCCGTCCTTTCTCCAGGTGACGGATGGCACGGCGCCGGATGTACGACTCGGCCACCGCCTGCACTTGAATTGCGCTCTGGGTACGGGTGGTGATCCCCCGCTGCTCCAACCCGTCCTGGAGGGCTAGGGCGTTTATCACGGTGGCCAGCATTCCCGCGTAGTCGGCGGTAGCCCGGTCCATTCCCTGGGATTCCGCGGATTCGCCCCGCCAAATGTTGCCGCCGCCGATGACCAGCGCCATCTCAACGCCCAAGGCGCTGGCCTCGCCAACTTCCTGGGCCAGGTAGTTTACCGCATCAGGCTCAATACCGTAAGGAGCGGAGCCTCTGAGGGACTCGCCGCTGATCTTCAGCAGAACCCGGCGATAACAAGCCTCACTCATAGGGCCTGACGCCGACTATTCCCCGAGAGCCAGCCGAGTGAACCGGAGCACCCGCACATTCTCGCCCATTTTCGCCGCCAGTTCTTGGACCACCTCTCCCACCGAGGAAGAGTTGTCCTTGATAAACGGCTGCTGGAGCAGGCTCACTTGGGCTACGGGGCGGGTGTCGTCCGCCACTATCTCGCTTTCATCCAGGTAGATTGGGGCCATCGCCGCCACCTGCATGGCAATATCGTGGGCTAAGTCTTTGAACTCGTTGGTGCGGGCCACGAAGTCCGTTTCGCAACCCAGTTCCACCATTGCGCCCACGCGGCCCCCGGTATGGACGTAGGCATCAACCAGGCCCTGGTTGGTCGCCCGGCTGGACCGTTTCGCCGCCTGGGAGAACCCCTTCTGCCGCAGGCCTTCGGCCGCCTT
>CAJWBT010000280.1 GCA_913020235.1 uncultured Chloroflexota bacterium | reverse complement strand
GGGTGGAGAAGCTGATGCTGGGCCAGGTACCCCTGCACACCCTGCGGGCGGACATTGACTACGGCCTGGCGGAGGCCCACACGGGAATGGGGCGCGTGGGCGTCAAGACCTGGGTCTATCATGGGGAGATCTTGCCGCCGCCACCCGAGCAGGAAGAGGAGCTGGAAGCCATCGAGGTGACCGTGCAGGCGGGCGCCCCAGATGAAGAACTGGAAGTAGTCGACGATATCTAGGGGTCAAAGGAACTGCTCATGCTGCAGCCAAAGCGTACAAAATACCGCAAGTCCTTCCGGGGCCGCCGTAAGGGTGCGGCCACCACTGGAAGCACCATCAACTTCGGTGAGTATGGATTGAAGGCGATGGGAACCGACTGGATCACGGCACGCCAAATTGAGGCGGCCCGGGTAGCTGTCACCCGCCACCTCAGGCGGGGCGGACAGGTTTGGGTCCGGGTCTTTCCCGATAAGTCGGTTTCCAAGAAGCCGGCCGAAGTTCGGATGGGGGGCGGCAAGGCCGCTGTCGATCATTGGGTTTCCGTGGTCAGGCACGGCCGGATCCTCTTCGAGGTTGCCGGCGTACCGGCACAAGACGCCATCGACGCTCTGGAGCTGGCCGCTCACAAGCTGCCCATTCCCACCAAGACCGTCCACCGCAACCGGATGGCGGCTCTAGCCGGTGGGGCTGGTTAGGGAGGAGGCGCGATGCAGATACACGAGATTCGAGCCCTGACCGACGAGCAGCTCAGTGAGGAGCTGGACAAGTCCTATCGGGAGTTCATGCACCTGCGCTTCCGGGCCACCACCGGCCAGTTACCCAACACCAATCTGCCCCGCGGGGTGCGGAAGTCCATCGCCAGGTTGCGCACAGTCATTAGAGAGCGCCAGTTGGCACAGAGGTAAGAGTGGCGAAATCGATGCGTAAAGTCCGCACCGGCTCTGTGGTGCGGACACCCAGGGGCCAAACGGCCGTCGTGGAGATGGTGTGGAAACAACGCAACCGCCTCTACCGTAAACAGGTGCGGCGTGTGGCCCGCTTCCACGTTCACGATCCCCTCGAGCAGTGCCGTCTGGGCGACGTCGTGCGAATCCAGGAGACCAGGCCCATCTCCAAGACCAAGCGCTGGCGCCTGCTGGAGATACTGGAGCGGCGGCAGGTCGCGGAGGTGCGCCCAATTGAACTGGAGTCCGATGCGGAGGTCGTAGTCGACGAAGAAGTGAACGAGGCTGAAACACCCGAGCCCGGCGAGGACGAGCCGGAGGACCAGGAGCCCGACACGGACAACCAGGAACCCGAGGATTCTGAAGAATGATCCAGACCTACACGCGGCTCACCGTGGCCGACAACAGCGGGGCCAAGGTGATCCGGCTGATCAACATCCCCGGCAGCGGCCGGCGCCGGTACGCCCACGTGGGTGACGTCATTGTCTGCAACGTCCGGGAGGCGGGACCCAACTCCCCGGTAAGAAAGGGCGACGTGGTCAAGGCCGTGGTCATCAGGCAGGCCCAAGGCCGCCGCCGGCCCGACGGGACCTACATCAAGTTCGACGACAACGCCGCGGTTCTCATCTTGGATAACCGGTTGCCCCGGGGCACTCGTATCTTCGGGCCGGTGGCCCGCGAGCTGCGGGACAAAGGCTTCATGCGGATCGTTTCCCTCGCATCCGAGGTGGTATAATGCGCATCCGAAACGGCGATACCGTGCTGGTCACGGCCGGGAAGGACAAGGGCAAGACCGGGCGAGTAGACCGGCAGATGGTCAAGCAAAACCGGGTGGTGGTGGAGGGCGTAAACATCGTGACCCGCCACATGCGCCCACGCCCCGGAATCAGGCAATCGGGCCGAGTACAGCAAGAGGCTCCGATCCACATTTCCAACGTGGTATTGGTCTGCAACAAGTGCACCCGGCCCATGAAGCCCACCTCTGTCCTCCTCGACACCGGTGTCAGGGTCAGGGGCTGTCCCAAGTGTAAGGAAGTGATCGACGATGCCAGGTAAATCCAAGCCGGAGGCGCAGAACGAGGAGCAGCCCGAGGCTTCGGCCGACGAGCAGCCCGAGGCTGCGGCCGAGGAACAGCCTGAGGCTTCGGCCGAGGTGCAGCCCGAGGCTTCGGCCGAGGTGCAGCCCGAGGCTGCGGCCGAGAAGCAGCCCAGATCGGCTGCCACCCGCAAGCGGTCCGCCCAAAGCGGACGGACGACCCGCGGGCGGCGTGCCGGCCCCGCCGCCGTGGCTGAACCTGAGGCCCCGATCGAGACGGAAGGCCCACCTCCTCCCCGGCTGCGGGAGGTGTACCGAAACGAGATCGTACCCGCCATGATGCAGGAGTTTGGGTTCAACAACCCGATGCGGGTGCCTAGGATCCGGAAGATTGTCTTGAACATTGGGGTCGGCGAGGCATTGACCAACAGCCGTGCCATGGATGGCGCCACCACCGACTTGACCACGATCAGCGGACAGAAGCCAATAATTACCAAGGCCCGCAAGTCCATCGCCGGTTTCAAGATCCGGGAGGGCAACTCTATAGGTACCGCGGTTACGCTCCGGGGAGCACGGATGTACCATTTCCTGGATCGGCTGGTCAACATGGCCTTGCCCCGCATCCGAGACTTCCGGGGTGTTCCCCGTCGCGGCTTCGATGGGCGGGGAAACTTTACCATCGGCATCCGGGAGCAGATCATTTTCCCAGAGATCGACTACAATCAGATCGACCGGTTCAGGGGCCTTCAGGTTACCATTACAACTTCTGCCGGTAACGACGCCGAGGCGATTCGCCTCCTGGAAATGTACGGGTTTCCCTTCGTCCGAGAGGCGTAAAGGAGATTTCTTGGCTAAGACGTCAAAGATCCAGAAATGGTTGCGGACACCCAGATTCCCGGTCCGTACTCACAGCCGTTGCCACCGGTGTGGCCGGTCGCGGGCCTACATTCGCTTCTTCGGGATCTGCCGGATATGTTTCCGGCAGCTTGCGCTGAGCGGCGAACTTCCGGGCGTGCGCAAGGCCAGCCTGTAGAGGCCTTCCCTGAAACGGAGCATTAGCATGGAACACACTAGAGTTCAGATGATCGTGAGCAATGGGGAGACGGATTAGTATGCCAGTCACCGATCCAGTCGCGGATATGCTGACCCGGATTCGCAATGCCATTCACGTGCGGCACGACTCCGTCCTGGTGCCCCACTCGAAGCTGAAACTGGCCTTGGCCAAGATCCTCAAGGATGAAGGCTACATCCGGGACTACGACCTGCCCCGGGGACATGCCCACCCAACCCTTCGGCTGCACCTGGCTTACCGCGAGGGCCGCGTGCCGGCCATCAACGGCCTGAAACGGGTCAGCAAACCGGGGCTGCGAACCCATGTGGGCAAAGGGGAAATACCCCGCGTGTACGGCGGCCTGGGATTGGCCATCCTTTCCACATCACAGGGGGTCATGGCAGGGCAGCAAGCCTGGCGGCGGGGAATCGGCGGGGAGTTGTTGTGTTATGTCTGGTAACACCGCGGTTGATACTAAAACTCCGGGCCGCACGCTATCTCGCATCGGACGGAAACCGATCCCCGTACCCTCAGGGGTACAGGTGAATATCGAGTACGGCGCCGTGACCGTCAAGGGGCCCAAGGGGACCCTGACTCAAACCTACCACCCCGACGTGATCGTTAAGGTCGAGGACGGCAAGGTCTTGGTGGAACGGTTCTCCGAGCGAAAATTCCATCACGCCTTGCACGGGCTCACCCGCAGCCTCATCGCCAACGCCATCA
>CAJWBT010000279.1 GCA_913020235.1 uncultured Chloroflexota bacterium | reverse complement strand
TGAATCCTTTCGATTGCGGTTTGGAAGCCAGATGCCCAGTCTACCAGCTAGCGATCGCTTTTCCCACCTATCGGCCGCCCGGCTGGAGTCTGGGTACATGACCCAGATGGTGTCGGGTTGGTCATTCCGGTCTTCGCCGGCATGACGCGGGTGAGCCAGCGGGTCGTTATCCCGATTGAAGCTGGGGCGCCGAAATGTCGGCCGAAGAAGAAGCGCCGTTCAATGCCAAGGTGCTGTAGAGGGTCAACGCCTGACCGGCCCGGTCACTCGCCCGCATCCCGTTGAATCGCCCGCAGGCCACCACCCTGCAACTGAAAGTGGTGCACCGCCTCCGCATCGGGGAACGTCTGCCGGGCCCGCTGCAAGACGGACTCGCCCCGCCGCTCCCTGGCGTCCAGCAGCACGCCGATGATGGTGCCGCTGTGGCCCACGTTGACCCCCACGGCACCCACGGCCCCGGCGAACTCCAGCACTTCCGGCAGCCTGGGCTTGAGCGTCACCCGCTGACTGGCCCTAGCGCTGATGGTGGCGCCTTCGCCCATAAGCCCCGGGTCCCCTCTCCGCAGGCCGTCCTTCACCAACCGAAGGGCCCGGTCAACCTCGGCCTGTATTGACCGCCAGAGGGGGCGTCGGTCAACGGAGTTGAACTCCACGGTGTCTACCGTGCCGCCGAAGTCCAGCGCGACGATCTCCACGGGTGGCGGCGGACCCAGCAATTCCAGAATTCGCCCTTTCCGGTGGTCCAGGAGGGCGATGCCGGGAAACATGACGCCGTCGGTGGGCTCGACGGAAGCGGCGATGCGGGCCACCACCTCGGGAAGCAGCTCGGCATTCAAGGCCAGACCGGTCCCGGCGATAACCGCCGCCACGTCGGCGCTGCTGCTGCCCATCCCCTTGCTTCTGGGTATGGGACTGCGAACGGAAAGCCTCGCCCCCAGCTCGTCGCGTCCCAGGTGGGCCAGCGTGGCCGAGAGGGCCGCCGCCGACTTGGGGCAATCGGCTGGTGCCTCAACTCCAGGGCCGTCGTGGTGAAGCGTCACCCGGACCTCGGAGAAGAAGTCGATGGGGCAGGTAACCAGGAAGTAGTCATCGCCCAGCATTCCCTGCACCAGCTCACCGCAGACGCCGGGAGCGCGCACCGTCGCGCTGCCCACCGGGGATAGGCCCGGCTTGCCGGCCGGCGAAGGGTGTTGGCCGGCGGGCAGCTCGGTCACGGTTCAGACCCCTTCACTGTCTCCCCCTCAGGGACGGGGTCTTGCCTCAAAACCGTCATTCCGAGGAGGGAAGCGACGAGGAATCTGGTGCGGGGTTCCACCATGGCAGCCTGAACCCACCACCCCAGACCCCTCGCTTCACTCGGGGTGACATATTTCAGGGTGCTCTTGAGGCAAGACTCAGGGAAGGGCGTCCCTGGGCCGCATTGGGGAAACTCGATCTCCGGCAGCAATGCGCCTCTCACGGCCCGGCGTGGCCCCTTATTTCTCGGGGGATGCCGGCAACCACCAGGTAGACCCGGTCGGCGGCGGCAGCCACCCGCTGGTTGGCCAGGCCCAGCAGGTCCTGGAACCGGCGGCCCAGGGGCTCCGGCGGCACCAGGCTGAGGCCCACCTCGCCGCTCACCACGAAAAAGGCGGCTGAGGTGCGACGGATGACCGCCACCAGGTTGTCGACGGCGGACAGGGTCAGGGATTCCACCTCCGGCCCAGTTTTGCCTTCATGCTCCAGAAGCATGTTGCTCACCCAGAGGTCCAGGCTTTCGATTAGAACAGCGCCGGGTAGGACCGCGCCGGGAGGCCCGGCACGGGAAAAAGCTGCCTCCACCCGTCCCGGCAGGTCCAGGGGCTCTTCGAGGGTAGACCAGTCGGCCGGGCGGGACCGCTGGTGGCGGCGGATGCGCTCCTCCATCTCGGCATCGGTGGAGAGGCCGGTGGCCACGTAGAGGGTGGGCCGGGCCAGCTCCCGGGCCAGCTTCTCCGCAAAG
This sequence comes from uncultured Chloroflexota bacterium, assembly GCA_913020235.1. Next base: position 1,769 of record CAJWBT010000279.1, on the reverse strand, counting down.
GCGCTCTTCCCGGACCGGACACCTCCAAGGACCAGGCAGAGTTGGGAGGCCATCAGCGAAGCGACCCGGCGCCGTCGAAATCACGGGCCAAGCCGGCCATCCGGTAGACCAGGTCCATCCGCAGGCTGGAGCGCACCCAGTCGGCCAGCTTGTCGTACTCCTGGTCGGAGGCCGCCTCTTGGGCCGGCTGGGGCAGGCCAACCCCCTTGCGGCGGGCCAACTCCCGCAGCAAAGCCCGGCGGAGCCCGCTATTGTGGAACAGGCCGTGGATGTAGGTGCCCAGGACCGCGCCGGAGGAATCCAGCGCTCCATCGTAAGCGTCGCGCTCGGTCACCGGAGCGTCGGAGCGTCCGTTGATGCGAAAAGCGGCTCCTGCTCCTTCACCCCAGGTCCTCCCCATGTGGATCTCATACCCCTGGACGGGCAGGCCCTTTGCCCCGGCCAGCAATCCCCAGTCCTGCACCACTTCACCCTGGACACGGTGGGTTTCCTTGAACGCGGCGAACTCGGTGGTCAGCGGCAGCAGCCCCAGGCCGTCGGTTTCGGTGCGGGTGGACTCCACCTTTTCGGGGTCGTGAATCCTGGTCCCCAGCATCTGATAGCCGCCACAGATGCCGATGACGGCGGCTCCGTCCTGGTGCGCCCGGCGCACGGCGCCGGTCAGCCCGCGCCCCTCCATCCAGTCCAGGTCGGCGATGGTGGTCTTGGTCCCCGGCAGTATGACCAGGTCGGGGCGGCCCAGCTCTTCCGGTGAGTCCGCGTAACGAAGGGCAACCCCATTTTCCCGGGCCAGGGGGTCGAAGTCATCGAAGTTGGAGATGTGGGGCACCCGGACCACCACGATGTCCAGCACGGCGTCGCCCGGCGAGCGGGCCGGTAGGTCGAGGGCCACCGAGTCCTCCTCGGGGATGCGGATATCCCGGAAATGGTTGACCACGCCAAGGACCGGGATGCCGGTGCGCTGCTCCAGCCAGGTCAGGCCATCGGCCAGCAGGCTCGCCTCGCCCCGGAACTTGTTTATCACCAAGCCCTTGACGGTGTCCCGCTCCTCCGGGTCCAGCAACTCCAGGGTGCCCACCATGGCGGCGAACACTCCACCCCGGTCGATGTCTCCGCACAGGATGACCGGGGCGTTGGCGTAGCGGGCCACCCGCATGTTGACGATCTCGGTGGCCTTCAGGTTGATCTCGGCGGGACTGCCCGCGCCCTCGATCACCACGATGTCGTATTCATCCCGCAGGGTGTCCAGCGACGCGCGGACCGATTCCCAAAGCTGGGGTTTCAACGCGTAATAGTCTCGACCGCGGGCGGAGAGCATCGGCCGGCCCAGCAACACCACTTGGGAAATGTGGTCGGCCTCTGGCTTGAGCAGGACCGGGTTCATCTCCACCCTGGCTTCTACCCCTGCGGCCTCCGCCTGTACCGCCTGAGCCCGGCCGATCTCGCCTCCGCCGGCGGTCACATAGGAGTTGTTGGACATGTTCTGGGCCTTGAAGGGGGCCACCCGGAACCCGTCCTGGCGGAAGATGCGGCAGAGGGCTGACACCAGCACGCTCTTGCCCACATGAGACGCCGTGCCCTGGACCATCAAGACCTGGCCGGCCATATCGTTATCTCCCGTAGCTGTCAGCAATCAGCTGTCAGCTGTCAGCTGTCGGCTGTCGGCCCTCAGGCCCCCGCCTCCCCTGGCAGATAGGGGAGCAGAAAATGAGATGTGTCGTTATAGAGACGCAAAACAGCATTGTCCGGATAGATATCTACCATGGAAA
>CAJWBT010000278.1 GCA_913020235.1 uncultured Chloroflexota bacterium | reverse complement strand
CGGGCCGGTCTGGCCGAAGCTGGAGATGGACACCATGACCAGGGACGGGTTTTCCTGGCGCAGGGTGGAGAAGTCCAATCCCAGGGAGGGCATGACTCGGGGGGAGAAGCTTTCCACCAGGATGTCGGACTCACGGGCCAGGTTTTTCAGCATCTCCAGGCCGCGGCGGGACTTCAGGTTCAACGTCACGCCCCGTTTGCTGGTGTTCAAATAGAGGAAGGGCAGGCTCATATCCGGTCCGGCTTCGTCATGACGGAAGGGAGGCGTGCGCCTTGCCGGGTCCCCGCCGGGGCGCTCGACCTTGACCACGTCGGCGCCGTGATCGGCCAGCAGCTTGGTGCAGTAGGGTCCGGCGATGTAGTGGGTGAGGTCCAGCACCTTCACCCCTTCCAGTGCTCCTTCGGCCATTTGGTACCCTTTCCGTCGAATCGCGGGCTGGCGGCATTATACCGCAGCTGTCGTTTTCCTGGGGAGTCTTCTTTCGCGAAAGAAGACTCCCCAGACCCCTTCAAGAAAGCCCAACTCGAGGCGATCTCTTAAGTTGAGTTCTTTCTGGAGAGGCCCTCCAAATCTCCCGGAAGCGCCTAGCTCACCTCGTCCAGAATCCCGGCAACCCGCTCCTCCATCTCCCGGCGCCCGGCCGCCAGCTTCTCTCGCATGCCTTGAATGCTTCGCGCATCTTCGGCCAGCAGACCCCGGCACTCCTCCAACATGCGCCGCACCTCTTGGGGAGAGGTAGAACCGGGAGTGGCCTTCAAGCCGACACAATGGGCCACGTCCAGGGTGCGTTCCACCTCCTCTTGAGGCAGGTGCACCGAGACCCCCGTCCGGTCCTTGATAGCGGCGTCCAGGTCCTCGGCCCGCAGTCCCAACAAGCCCAGCCCGCGCTCCTCCAGCCGGTTGAGGGCCTGCCCCACCACTTGGTGCGCGGCCCGGTAGGAGATTTCGGCATGCCGCATGACCAGGGCAATAAAGGCGGTTGCCTGGTCCCCCTGCTGGGAAGACAGCAGGTTCATGCGCTCCCGGTTGGCCGTCAGGGAGCGGATGGTCCCCGTCATTATGCGGAAGGTGTCCCGGAACTCCTCGGCGGTGCTCCACAGCTCTCGTAGCAGCTCGGTGCCCACAAAGGGCTCGTCCGACGTGGTTTTGCACATGCCCAGGGCCCCGGTAAGGCGTCCCATGATCAGACCCCCGCCGGTGGCGGCGACTATTCCCGGAGAGTACGGTATCCGGGTCTGCACGGCCACGCTGCTGGATATGGAGTACTCGGGCCCCAGGGTGAGCAGGTCGAACTCCTTGGTGGAAAGGACCCTCAGGTCCTGGGCCAGACGTCCCACTATGTTTCCGGCCAGGGTCTCAGCCCAGAAAGTCATGAGAAGGTAGTCGAAATTGCGGATGCTATCCCTGGCGTGGGCCGCCACCCGGTCGAACCCAACAAGCCGGGCCTCCATGTCCAGGTCCACCGGGAAGTAGGAGCCGGACCCTACCTCGGCCGCGGAGGCGCTCTCGTTGGTGTGGCGATAGGCCATCTCGAAGGCCTCCCGGCTCCGCTGTAGCGCGTACACGAAAGAGAGGAGATAGTACCCGAAGGTCCACGGCTCTGAAGAGTGGAGGTAGGCGTAACCGGGCATCACCGCACCGGCGTACTCTTCCGCACGTTCCACCAGGGCCTCCTGAAGGGCCGACAGGTCCTCCATTTGGTCCAACAGGATACTCCTGGTGACGATCCGGCTGGCCACCGAGCGATTGGTCGGGCTGGAGCGGCCGATGTGAATCCAGCCGCTAACCTGTTCTCCCAGCTTCTCCTGTAGGTAGTTTTCGCCCGAGTGCACCCCTCCCAGACGCAGGCGGCTACGGGCCTCGAAGACCCCCTCACGCTCCATCTCCCGGAACCCCCCCAGCAGGGCCCGGGCGATGGCCTGCGTGACCAGCCCCGACTCTTTGAGGGCTACCACGTGGGCCACGTCGTACCAGTGCATGGCCTCGAAGAAGTCCCGCCGGTTCAGCGCCTCCACATAGTAATGCTGAAGCAGGGGATCGGGGTCGCTCCCGGTGCGCGTCTTGTGAAAGAATGCCATAGTGTCGCTCCTGATGCCTGGCACTTCGAGGGTCAAGCTATCAGCTATCAGCGGTCAGCTTTCAGCTTTGAGTGCCACGTGGTCGGCCGGACGCTTGTCTTTGCTGGACCGGGGTCAGGCTATTATTATCCTCCTGGCGCCCCGGTAAAATCAGGGTATCGCCGACAGCTGATAGCTGATGGCTGATAGCCTTAAAACGCCCTCCGGTGGGACAGCTCCGTCTCCGCGGAGGTGATGAACTCCAGGAGCACCGCCCGGCCTTCCTGCTCCGTCACCTTTCGGGCACGTAGAAATGCCGGAATGACCTGCGCCGGGTCCTCTATGCGCTCGGCGTAGCCACCCATGGCCCGGCCCAGATCGGCGTAGTTCCCGCCAAGGTCGCGGGTGTTGTACAGCTCATGAGAGGCGGCCATGGCCCGGGTTTCAATCGCCATCGTGGAGTTGTTCAGCACCACGGTGATGATGGGAACGTTGCTTCGTACGGCGGTCTCGAAATCCAAACCGGTCATACCGAAGGCGGCGTCACCCATGAAGTTCATGCACACCTTCTCCGGCTTGGCCAGCTTGGCGCCGATGGTCAGACCCAGCCCGGTGCCCAGGCCGTGGGACTTTCCCCAGCCCAGGTAGGAGCGGGGTCCGCTTGACCGGTAGAAGGGCACGATCTGGTCTCGGGGGCTGCCCGAGTCGTGGGTCACGATGGCGTCCTCGGGCTGTATCGCCTGCATCAAACCCCATATCACCCGGTAGGGATTGATCGGGGTACTGGAGCTTGTGAGCTTGGTGACCCACTGGCCGAGCCACGCTTCCCGCTCCGACTTGATTTCTCCCGCCACGGTCTCATCCGATTGACGGCTGTCGCCCACGATATCACGGCAGGCGTCGATCATCTGGCGCAGCACCAGCTTGGCGTCACCGATGATAGGGTAGTCGATGTTGTAGTCCTTGTTGATGTCCCGAGGGTCGTTGGTGGCCTGGATCAAGGTTTTGCCGGGCGGGATGTTCATGCACATGCCGTGCTTGGTGAAGCTGCATCCAATGCCGAAGATCACGTCTGACCGGCCCACGTAGTGGTACACCGGGCCCGACATAACGCCGGAGCCGCTTCCCAGGGCCAAGGGATGGGTCTCAGGGAAGGCGCTTTTTCCCAGCAAGGTGGTCATCACCGGGGCTTTCAGCAGCTCGGCCAGCTCCACCAGCTCTTCGCCCGCGCCGGCGTACAGCGCCCCCTGGCCGGCGTGTATGACCGGGTAACGGGCCTGGCAGAGGGCATGGGCCGCCGCCTCCACGTCCCGAGGGTCTCCCGAGCTGCCAACCCGGCGGATGGGCCGGTAATAGAAAGCCTCCTCGGCCACCTCCTCCAGGGCAATGTCTATGGGGATTTCCACCGCCACCGGGCCGGGCCGGCCCTGGCGTAGCGCGGCAAAGGCGCGGCGCATTATTCCCGATGTCCGGTCCGGGGAATTGATCTGCTGGATGTACTTGGTCACGCCGGCATAGGCCGCCAGAGAGCTGAAGTGGGGCGTGATACCCTGCCGCTCCCCGGGGTGGCCGGTGGGCAGTATCAGGATGGGGGTTGAATCGGAGTAGGCGGTGGCGACGCCGGAGTAGGCGTTTTCCGCCCCGGGCCCGTATTGAAAGGCGACCGCGCCCATGCGTTCGCCATTGGTCACGCGGCTGAACCCATCG
>CAJWBT010000277.1 GCA_913020235.1 uncultured Chloroflexota bacterium | reverse complement strand
CCACCGTGGTGAAGGGCCTGCACCAGCAGGGCAACGTGGTGATCCTGGGCAGAGGAGCCAACGTCATCCTGGCCGACACCCCGGGCGTCATCCACGTGGGCCTGCTGGCTCCCCTGGAGGTAAGGGCGCAGACCATGATGGAGCGGGAGCATCTGGACCTCGAAGAAGCGGAGGAGTATGCGGAAGAGCTGGAGCGGGCCAGGGTGGCTTTTTTCCGCAAGTTTTTCAAGGTGCATCCCAACGACCCGACCCTCTACCACATAATGCTGAACATGGGCAAGGTGCAGCGTCAGACCGCCGCTGAAGTCATTGTCCACGCCGCCGGGGACCTGTCGCATTGAGGGTCCTCCGGCGCACCAGCCGGCACCCGCGCATTACGGTTCCGCCCCGGCGTAACCTCCGCCGGCCGGCCCCTCGTTGATCCCCTTCGCCGACGCCGACGTCGAACGCCGTTCCTTCCCAGTCGTCAACGTGGTGCTCATCGGCCTCAGCGCCTTGGTCTTCCTCTACGAACTGCAATTGGGGGGGCTTGGCCTGCTGGGCGGCAGCAGCGACCTGGACATCACCGTTTTTTTCCTCAAGTGGGGGTTCATTCCCGAGGAGCTAACCGGCGGCCGGTCGTTCGCCGATTTGCGTGGAAGCTTCACCGTCGTCGATATTGAGACTCCGCTTCCCACCTGGACCACTCTTTTCACCTACATGTTCATCCACGGCGGGTTTCTTCACTTTGCCGGCAACATGGCGTTCTTGTGGGTTCTGGGCGACAACATCGAAAATCGCTTGGGCCACGTTAAATACCTGCTTTTCTACCTGGTGACCGGCGTGGCCGCCGCCTTCAGTCAACTGGCCATCGACCCTCACTCGCAGGCACCGCTGATCGGGGCCAGCGGGGCTATTTCAGGCGTGGTTGGGGCGTATTTGCTGCTGTATCCCTACAATCGCATCAAGGCCCTGATAATCTTCTACTTCATCACGGTGATCGAGGTTCGCGCTCTGATCTTGCTGGGATTGTGGTCCCTTTGGCAGCTGATCCAGGCGCTCTTCTCATTGGGTCAATCCAGCGCAGTCAGTGTCGCGTTCTTCGCCCATGTGGGAGGGCTCCTCTCGGGTGCGGCGATCATCGCCGTGTACAAGCTGCTGACCCGCCAGCCTATCTGGCCGTCGCGACAGCGCCGCCAACCGTGGGATTACTGGTACCGCACCGGGCGATGACCCGATTGAGGGATTGACCTCTCGCGAAACGGCCTCTTACCCCCAGGTTTTCCTTGACACCGACTATGGGGTCGAAGCCCTTCCTCGCTTTGCGCCGACCCCGGCCTTCTAGAAATTACGCCCCGTGGCGGCCCACAAACCCGGCTCGGACTATATGGCCGGCGCGGCGCCGGAGGCGGGCTGACATTGGACGTCAGCCGGAACCTTTGGATCAAGCTGAGAGTGATGTCGAGCCTGGGTCGGGGTGTGGGTACCCTGTTCCGCGGCGGGCCGATGTTGCAAACTTGATTGTAATCCGTGAACATATGGCGGTGGTATGCCTGAAAAACTCCATGCTGACTGGGAGCTTCTCTGGACCCAACTGCTCGACTCCCTGCCGGACCCGGCGATGGTTACCAGCCTACAGGGCAGCATTGAGTTGGTGAACGACAAAATGCTGCAATTGACGGGCTTGTCTCGGGAGCAGGCCGTCGGCAAGCCTTTCCCCTATCCCTGGCTGTTGCGGCCCGGCCACACCGATGGGGGGTCCCTCGTTGACCAGGCCTCGCAATTTGAGGCTGTCGGTGACGTAGAAGGCGCCGTAACCGACGCCGAGGGCAACAAACGCAGCCTCGTCTTCAACATCTCCCCTTTGTTGGGCGTTGACGGCCAGTCCCAGCACTTGCTTACCGTCGGCCGCGACCTCACACACCATGAGAGAGCCGAGGAGGCGTACCAGGCTGAGAAGAGGAACGCGGTGAGCCGGCTCGCTTCCGGCGTGGCCCACGACATCAACAACAACTTGGCGGTAATTCTTGGCTATGCCGAATACTTGCTCAGCAAGTCCGAGAAGCTGGATGGTGGGGAGCGGCATGCCCTGGACTCCATTCAGCAGCAGGCTCAGGAGTGCGCCGAGACGGTCCGGCGGATCGAATTGTTTGCCCGTCCCGTCCCTCGAGGCACCTTCACCCTCCTCTCAGTCAACGACGTGGTCCGAGCGGTTGTCGAACTGACCGAGCCGCTCCGGTTGTTTGACGGCGGTCAGGGTGGGGCCGGCGTTCGCCTGGAGACCGATTTGCACCAGGTGCCGCCGGTCCAGGCGCACCTGGGCGACCTGAGGGAAGCACTGACCAACTTGATCGACAATGCGGTGGCTGCGGTGGCGGGGGGTGGCGTGGTCACCTTGCGGACCAGCTGCGCCGACGGAGAGGTGGTTGTTGAAGTAGCGGATAACGGAACGGGGATTGACCCCCTGCATCTCAGGCGAATCTTTGATCCCTTCTTTACGACGAAAGGTCCGGCCAGCTCCGGCCTGGGCTTGAGCATCGCGTTCAATCTGGTGTCCCAGCAGGGCGGCACCCTGTCGGTGGATAGCGAGCCAGGAAAAGGAACGTCGTTCTTCCTCCGGTTCCCCGCGGCCCAACCTGACCGGTCGGCCATCGCCAGGGCCAAGAAACCGCGCCAGGAACGGCGCTACCTTGAGGTCCTGGTGGTGGATGACGAGCCCCTGGTGGCTGGGATGCTCCAGACCCTCCTGGAATCCGTTGGCCACCGGGCAACCGTTTGCCTGGGTGGGGCAGAAGCTGTCGAGGTGTTTCAGACCCGCGAGTTCGACCTAGTAATGGTCGACCTGGCAATGCCGGAGATGGACGGGTGGGAAGTGTCCCGCCGGATAAACGAGATTCGTTCCGGTGTCCCGATCATTGTGGCCACCGGCTGGAACATGAAGGTCGAAGATGGTGACGTGCGTGGCGCTGTCGTCAGCGCGGTGCTCAAGAAGCCTTTTGGCCTGGAACAGTTGAACGACGCTGTCGCGAATGCCATCAAACCCACTCCGGCTGATTCGCCGTAGCGTTAGATAGTCGCGGGCCGAGAATGTACCGCCAGGGGGCGCGCCCGCCGTAGCCCCGACTCCTCCTTGCCCGCGGACCCTCGCCCTTCCGCTCTAAGCGGGCAAGCTAGAGGCCCCCTCCGCGGCAGGTGCGGGTCCCGAAGGGCGCGAGGTGACGTTTCCCCGGGGGAAGCGCGGGTTCAGCCGGCGCCGCCGTGGGTCTGAGCGAACGCCCGTCGAATGCCCTTATTGCTGCCCCCACCAACTGGCAGCCCCGCCACGCTTCGGCGGCGCCCCATGACCACCCCACGCCCACTGGCTGATCCAGGATTGTGGTAACATACTTCGCAGGCCCCTGCCGCCGCGCCGGGAGTCAGCTTGGCCATGGAGGCAGCAAATGCCGGATTATGAACCCAACATGGTCTTGTCCACTCAGGAATTCCGGGTAGTAGGCAGCAGGCCTATTCGCCCTGATGGCGCCGATAAAGTAACGGGCCGAACCCGCTTCGGTGTTGATGCCAGCCTCCCCGGTATGCTGTACGCCAAAATACTTCGTAGCCCCCACGCCCACGCCCGCATAAAGTCCGTCGACACCAGCCGGGCGGAAGCCTTGCCCGGAGTTCACGCGGTCGTCACCTCCGCCGATTTTCCGGAGGTCTCGGGCCGGGTCGCGGACCTGGCCGAAGGGTCGATACACAACATGGGGTTCCTGAGCAGGAACATCATGGCCCGGGAGAAAGCGCT
>CAJWBT010000276.1 GCA_913020235.1 uncultured Chloroflexota bacterium | reverse complement strand
AACATGCGGAAGCTGGGCATCCCGGCGGTCGGGATGGTACACGACAAGTTCGAGGCACTGGCCAAGCTGACGCTGAAACAACTTGGGGAGCCCGACCTGCCCGTGATCTACTACAAGCAAGACCTGCCGGGTTTCGATACCCCGGAGGAAGTGTCGTCGAAGGCCAACGAAGTGGCCGGCACATGCGAACACCACATTGTGCGGGACTAGGAACTCCCCGGACCCCGGCTCAGGCCAAAGGTAGCGACAATCCACCGCTCTCCAGCCCCGAAACCGGGCGGAGAGCGGCTTGGTGTTGTGCTTGGCGGTAACCTGACCCTGGCATGCCCGCCACCTCCACCCGCCGGCAACGGGGCCCGATTATTGGTACACCGCGCTTGGTCTGCTGATCCATGAACTGATGGTTAAAGCTAACAGGAGTAAATCCCCCTTTATAAAAGGGGGACCAAAGGGGGATTTACCCCCGCGCTCCAGCCTTCGCTCATGTGTAGTTGTTTATGCATGGACACATAAGGAGGGACCCATGGCGCCGACGCTGGTGTCGAAGACATATGAGCCGATGGACGTGGACGAGTTCACGGAGTTGGCCTACCGTGAGGGCTGGACCGACGGGCTGCCGGTGCTTCCTCCCACCGAGAAGGCGGTGACCGGCATCATCGATTACTTGGGCAAGGACCCCGGGGAGGTGGTCGGCGTGCTCCCCCCCGCGGAGGGCATCGCCACCATCGAAAAGATCGCCATCAACTGCGCCATGGCGGGGTGCAAGCCGGGGTACGTCCCGGTGGTGATCACCGCGATCCAGGCCATGCTGGCGGACGAGTTCGAACTCCTGCGGGTCAACAGCACCACGGGCGGTCCCGCTCCCGCCGCCGTCATCTCCGGCCCTGTGGTGAAGCAGCTTGGTTTCGACTACGGTGAAGGCACCGTTGGCGGGAGTGGCAGCCGGGTGAACGGCACCATCGGCAGGGCCATCCGGCTGGTGCTGTGGAATATCGCCCAGTCGCGTCCAGGCGCCCTGTCCGCCTCCACTTTTGGGCATATCGGGCGCTACTCGTACGTGTTGGCGGAGCGGCCCCCGGACGACGGCAACCCGTGGGAGCAGTTCCACGTGACGGCGGCGGACCTCGGTCCCGAGGATAGTGCCGTATCCATGTTTCCCTCCCGCACCCAGGACCAAATCAGCGATGGGCTAGGCGGCAACACGCTTGAGGACAAGGTTGCCGTACTGGCCGACTCCGTTACCCTGGGCACCTCCCAGAAGATGCTGGTGGTGAACCCCCACCTGGCCAACGCCTTCGCCAACGCCGGCTGGAGCAAGAAAGACTTCCGGGACGCCATCATGGAACGGGCCGTCCCCTGGCGCAGCAGTGTCACCACGGAAGCCGTCCATGAGCGGAGTGACTACCGGGGCCAACTCACGTTACCCAGCGCGGCGGGGCCCAGGCCTGTCCGGGAGGAACTCCATGTTTTGGTCACGGGAGGCTGGTCGGCGGGCCCCGGCTACTGTCTCCGCTTGACATCCTCCCATGGCCAGCAGGCGACCCGGAAAATCGACTGGACGTGGGAGTAACGGCTTCATGGCAAAGCTAACCACCAAGACCTTCCAGGGGATGGACATCGATGAGTTCACCAGCCTGGCCTTCCGGGAAGGGTGGAGCGACGGGCTGCCGGTGCTCCCCCCCACGGAGAAGCGGGTAGGCGACATCCTCGCTTATCTGGAACGGGACCCCGCCGAAGTCGTGGGGGTCATTCCTCCGGGTGAGGGCGTGGCCACCACTGAAGAGGTCGCCATCAACTGTGCCATGGCGGGGTGCAAGCCGGAGTACGTCCCGGTGGTGATCGCGGCGGTCCAGGCGACGCTGGAGGACGAGTTCGACCTCCCGCAAGTCCAGACCAGTACGGCGGGCGCCGTACCCTGCGCCATTATCTCCGGTCCTGTTGTCAAGCATCTCGGTTTCAACTATGACCGGGGAGTAGTCTCCGGGGACGGCAGCCGGGCCAACGGCACCATCGGCCGGGCCATCGCGCTAGTCCTGTGGAACCACGGCCGGGCGCGGGCGGGCCGGCTGTCCCACGCCACTTTTGGTCACCTGGGGAAGTTTTGCTATCTGCTGGCGGAGCGTCCACCCGACGACGGCAACCCGTGGGAGCAGTTCCACGTCAGCGAAGCGGGCCTGAAGCCGGAAGACAGCGCCGTGACCATGTTCCCCGCCGGCAGTCACGAGCAGTTTCCCACCTACTCCGGTCTTGACCAGTCATTGGAGGAAGTGGTGGCCGCGTTCGCCCGTGGCTTCGACCGTTTGGGACACATGCATTCGGCTTCGCAAAAGCTTTTCGTTGTAAACCCCCTGGCCTCCCAACTGTTCGCCGAGGCCGGCTGGAGCAAAACACAGCTCCGAGACTCCATGATCGAAAAGGCGCAGCGCACGGTCCGCGACCTGAAGAAGACCGGCCGGAAGTCTACCACGTCCTACTGGTGGGCGGACCTGGTGGACCTCGAAAACGAAGACGCCCTGGTCCCCGCCATGCCAACCGCGGAGCATCTCCGCATCCTGGTCAGCGGAGGCTGGCCTTCCCCCAGCAGCAACTGCCTCTTCATAGCCGGTGCGCATGGCAGGATGGTAACCAGAAGAATTGACTGGCAGTGGCGGTAACACCGTTATGGGGGTCCACCTCAGAGACTAGCTAGTGAATATCAAAAGTGAAACCGGTTTGATGGAGGTGTTTCATGTACGAGACCGTTAGTCAGGCCACCCTCAAAGCCCTGTCCGGGATCGATGGCCCAAGCATTTGCAACGCCATCGAGGGATTCAAGGTTAGACCCAAGAACCTGGGATTCATGCTGCCGGAAATCAGGGCCATATTCAGCGATTTGCCTCCGGTGGTCGGGTACGCCGTTACCGGAGTCATCAGCGCGGTTCAACAAGAAGGGCGCAACGTATCCAGAGATGATTGGTATGACCTGATAGTGTCGGTGCCTGAGCCGAGATTCATCGTTCTCCACGATATAGACAATCCACCGCTTGGCGCCTTTTGGGGGGAAGTTCAGGGCAACATTCATAAGGCATTGGGAGCGGTAGGCGTCGCCACGGACGGCACGGTGAGAGATTTGGACGAAGCCCATGAGCTAGGGTTTCAGTTCTTCGCCAAAGATGTCTCAGTGTCTCACGCCTACGTGCACCTCGTGGAGATCGGCATCCCAGTCACGGTTGGAGGACTCACGGTTTCCACCGGCGACCTGTTGCTTGGTGACAAGCATGGGGTTACCTCCATCCCATTCGAGATAGCCGACAAGATCCCGGAAATGGTTAGCACCATAGCCGCCTTTGAGAAAAAGACGATAGAGCTATGTCAATCGGCTTCCTTTTCCCTCGACAAGCTGAAAGAAGTTGGCAAGATTCCTCGACCCTACTAGCGTACTCAGCCAACTCAATCCTGATCATCGTCATTTTGAGCGAAGCGAAGAATTTCATTGTTACGCTGAGATTCCTCGTCGCTCCGCTCCTCGGAATGACAGGTAGTCGAAGCCGGTTAATCCACCAAGATCGACTTGGCAGTACATCAGCCACCGCTTTCGACAGGCCTGGTGCGAGAGGTGTTTCATCGTACACGGTGAGGCTGCCGAATCATGCCGCTGGGTTGTTGGATAAGCTCCAAAAGGAGGGGACGCATGGCCACGACGCTGGTGTCCAAAACATACGAGCCCTTGGACGTAGACGAGTTCACCGATCTGGCCTACCGCTCGGGGTGGACCGACGGTTTGCCGGTGT
>CAJWBT010000275.1 GCA_913020235.1 uncultured Chloroflexota bacterium | reverse complement strand
CCATCCCCAGGCAGTAGGCGACGACGGCGCTGCGGACCTCGAAGTGGCGGACCAGGTGGAAGTCCTCCGGTGTGGCCGCGCCGCCCCCGGCGAAGATCCGGTTGGCGATGGCAACGATCAAGGCGCTGGCCGCCAGTCCCAACACGACCCCAACGGCGCCGGAGGCCAGGGCATAGGCCGTGCCCTCGAAGACGAACATCTGCACCAGGTGGCGGCGCTTGGCCCCCACCGCCCGCGCCATGCCCATCTCCGTACGGCGGGCGGCGGCCAGCATGACGAAGATCAGGAATATCAGCAGCACCCCCACCATGATGGAGAACAGCCCCATGATCACGAAGGTGCTGGTCACCCCGGAGCCTATCTCATTCGCCACGTCCAAGACGCGGCGTTTAACGTCGATCACCCGGAACTCGCCGAGCCCGGCGAACAGGGTGCCGGCCTCTCGCTCCGCCTGGTCCAACCCGGCCTTGCCCAGGGCGTCCAGCACGTCGTCGGAAACTCGGTCGTCGGCCAGCAAGCCGATCAGCCGGTCACTGACCCCTTCTTGCTGAAGCTCCTGGCGCAACGAGGCCATGTCCGGCTGGCGGCTGGCGCCCAGGGCTTGCTCCCGGTCCTCCAGGGCCGCCAGGACATCCTCTTGGCCGAGCAACTCCTTGAGCTGGGCGGCCATTGCCCGGTCGGCAAAGAGGACCCTCAGCTCCCGAGTGACTTCATTACTGAGATCAGCCCCGTCGAAGGTGCCTCCACGGTTGGAGACCACGACCGAGTTGATCTGGCCTTCCCGGCCGAACAAGGACTGGGCATGCTCCAGGGGGACCACCAGGGTAGGGCCGGCTCCAGCCAGTCCACCCTTATCCACTACCCCCTTCACCTCGATCGGCAGGTCCCGCCCGGCAATGAATACCCGGAGGACGTCTCCGGTCACCGCTTCCAACTCCTCGGCCGCTTCCGTGTTGATGTAGGCTTCGCCCTGACCCAAGCTCTCGAGACGGACGTCATCCCCAGAGGTCAGGTACAGATCGCCGAAGCCGCGCAAGGAGGCTGGGTCCACCCCGGTTACCCGCATTTGACCCTCGGTGAGCGACGTGCGGGAGTTTACGGCGGGGGCCCATTCGCCGATTCCGGGGGACAGTCCATCGATACTTTCCATCCCGGCCAGCTGGTCCTTTAGCTGGAGGAACCGCTCGTAGGGTATGTAGGAGGTGCTGCCGAAGCTATCCTCGGAGGTGGCCCTGGCGGAGATGATGATCTCATCGATGGGGCCGAGGGCCTCCACGGCGTTGCTGCGGATGGAGTGGCTGATGGTGTCGCCGGTGCCGAAGGCCGCGGCCATGATCAGGGTGCTGATCATGATGCCGATGATGATAAGAACGGTCTGGGCCATCCTTCGGGGTATGTTGCGCAGGCCCAGCTTCATCATGACCGGGTTCCGCCAGGCCATCCACCCCACTACGGCAATCGACGCCAGGAAGATCGCCAAGAGGACCACCATGATCAGGTCCATGGAGACGCCGAACAGCTCTTCCACTACTCTCCGGCCGCCATGGGCGATTCGGCGGCGCGCTCCGTGCCCGCCAACTCACCGGACCCATACCCGTCGTCCACGATGGCTCCGTCCCGCATCCGCACAATGCGGTGCGCCCTCGCGCCCACCTCGGCGGCGTGGGTAACCAGCACGAAGGTCTGGCCGTTGGTCTGGTTCAGCCCGCACATGAGATCGATGATTTCGCCCGCGGTCTCGCTGTCCAGGTCGCCGGTGGGCTCGTCGGCCCAGACGATGGAGGGCCCGTTCACCAGCGCCCGGGCCACGGTCACCCGCTGCCTCTGGCCCCCGGAAAGCTCGGCGGGCAGGTGTTGGGCCCGGTCGGTAAGACCCACCAGGTCCAGCATTTCCATGGACCGGCGGCGGGCCTCTCGAGAACCGACGCCGGAGACCAGGAGCGGCATCTCCACGTTCTCTACGGCCTTGAGGACGGGAAGGAGATTGTATAGCTGGAACACGAACCCCATCTGGCGTGCCCGGTAATCGCTGCGGTCGTCGTCGGGAAGGCCGTGAAGAACGACCCCGTCGATGAGCACTTGGCCGGAGTCGATCTCATCCAGGCCGGATAGACAGTTGAGCAAGGTGGTCTTGCCGCATCCGCTGGGCCCCATGATAGCCACCATCTCGCCGCGCCGCACCCGCAGGTCTACTCCCCTCAGGGCGTGAACCTTTACCGTGCCGGTGTCGTAGGTTTTGTGTACTCCAGTGGCGAGAACGATCGGTTCCCCCATCGGACCCTCCTAGGGCAGCCGCCGCGGCGCCACAGAGGTAGCCGAAGGGGCAATTATTCGGGGCATGGATTGTTCCTGAGATGAGATGCGAGCCTTTGGCAATAGACTACCATGGCGGGTTGCCGGGAGTCATCCGCCAGTGCCGAGGATATTGAGTGGAGTTGAAGGAAACCGTCCCCAAGAACTCCGCTCAGGTAGGCTGCTGACCTTCAGAGGACACCCCAACCGTTTTCGACAGTTGGGGTGCTCCCGGAACCGGTTCCGACCGGCGCCACTCGATCTCCCGGAATCGGCAAATCCCTAGCCGCCGCCCACTGGCCGCACTATCTCCAGCACGTCCCCGTCCCGTAGCCGCACTTCCGGAAACTGTTCCTTGTTGATCACTTCGCCGTTGTAGCCTACCGCCACATGCTCCTGGTTAACGCCAATCGACGTGAGGTAAGCGGCCAGGTTGATGCTGGCCTCCAGTTCCCTTGCTCTTCCGTTGATCGTCAGGTTGATCATCCCGTGCTAGACCTTCCCGTGGGGCGGCTCGCGAACCGCCCCTACCCGTTGCCAGCTGGGCATTGGTTCCCAGGCGTTCAGAATGGCTTGCTTCAGTCTCCGGGCCTCGCCTTTTGGGTCGGGCGACGCCAGGATGCTGGAAATGACGGCGACGCCTCCGGCTCCCGCCCGAATGACCTCGCCCAGGTTATCGGCCGTGATCCCGCCGATGCCGATTAGAGGGACCGATGCGGCCCTCTCTTCGAGAAGCTTTGCGATGCTTCGTACCAGGCCGGGACCGGTGGGAGCAGCGGCGGGATGCGAGCGGGTGGCGTACATGGTCCCCACGATCAGGAAGTCCGCGCCCTCGGCGACGGCCCGCGCCGCCCCCTCTTCCGAATGCACCGACCTGCCGATGAGGGCCCGCGGCCCCATGATCCGGCGCACCGCCGCCACCGGCAGGGCGTCTTCCGGCAGTTGCACTCCGTCGGCGCCGGCGGCCATGGCCACGTCCGCCCGCTCATTGATTATCAGCAGAGCCCGGCTCCCGACGGCGTCCTTCAAAGAAGCGGCCAGACTCAGCAACCGGCTGCCGGGCAGGTCCTTCTCGCGAAGCTGCACCATATCCACGCCTCCGGCGACCGCCGCGGCGGCCCGGTGCACCAGGGTGCCCTCGTCTCCCGCCTTGCGGTCGGTGACCAGGCAGAGGAACGGCTCAGGGAGCGTTGGCCGCATCGTGGCTAGGTACGGGCCGGCACCGGCTGGGGCACGTCGGCGGTGGGACTGCTGGGCGCGGCGTATTGCCGGACCGCGATCCTGCCTGCCAGGTAGGCCTTACGGCCGGCCTCGACACCCTGCTTGAAGGCCTCAGCCATCAGCCCGGGGTCTTGCGCTTGGGCGATGGCCGTGTTCACCAGCACCGCATCCGCTCCCATCTCCAGGGCCTTGGCCGCGTCGGACGGCACCGCCAGCCCGGCGTCCACCACCACCGGCACGCTGGACTGCTCGATGATGA
>CAJWBT010000274.1 GCA_913020235.1 uncultured Chloroflexota bacterium | reverse complement strand
AGGCGGGGTTTTCATCGCTTTCGGCGTCGTCGTGGCCGGCGGCGCAACTTTCGGCCTGTTCAAGTCAATGGCCGGAGCCTGGTCCCGAAGAGGGAACTGGGCGCTCCTGGACCTCCTGTACATCGAGAGGGTGCTGGGCGCCGGGCCGAAGATTGTCGCCCTCGGGGGCGGCAGCGGGCTGCCCAGCCTGCTGCGGGGCCTGAAGCACTATACTTCCAACATCAGCGCCGTGGTGACCGTTGCCGATGACGGCGGGAGTTCAGGAAGGCTGCGGTCTGAGTTGGGAATCCTGCCCCCCGGTGATATCAGGAACTGCCTGGTGGCCCTGGCCGACTCCGAAGCCGTTATGCAACAGCTCATGGACTACCGGTTCTCAACCAACGGCCAGCTCGACGGCCACAGCTTCGGGAACATATTGATTGCGGCGCTAGCCAGTATCGGCGGTGATTTTTGCAAGGGCGTGGAAGCCGCCGGGGACCTGCTGGCCATTCGCGGTAAGGTGATCCCATCCACTCATACCGACGTCACCCTAGTCGGAAGCACCATCTCCGGCCAACGCCTAATCGGCGAGTCCCGAGTGGGCACTGCCCCCGAACGGCTTAGCTCGATCGCGATTGTACCGACGGACGCTCCAGGGCATCCAGACGCCGTCAAAGCAATCGAAGAGGCCGACCTAATACTTCTGGGCCCCGGCAGCCTCTTTACCAGCATAGTGCCCAACCTGTTGGTGCGCGACGTAGCCGACGCGGTGGCCCGCTCCCGTGGCTTCAAAATCTACGTCTGCAACGTGGCGGAAGAGCCGGACCAGACCGTGGGATTCTCGATCGCCGACCACTTGAACGTGGTGCGCCACTACTCGGGCGACAACTCCGTGGACGCGGTCATTGCCAACAGCAACCTGCCCGATGGACCCTCGCCCGCCGGGCTCAGCTACATCGGGCCGGACACTCCCAAACACGATCGATTGGTCTACGTGGCGGCAGATGTGATCGACGAAGCTCATCCGGCGCGTCACGATCCAGTCAAACTGGCAGCCACGATTGCCGACACCTACCAAAAGCACCGTGGGAGCCGGAAGCGCCTGCCGCGCCTGCGGCGCGCTCAACCGCCTCAGCCGAAGGGCCACGGTATTGGCTACGGCGCGGCCCGATAACTACCGCCAGGTGCTGAGCGGGAACGATTTCCCTCCCGGCCACCCGGCAAGAAGCCTCGCTTTTTCCTACCCGCCCTCCCAACTAGCCTGCCGCAGCTTGAAAGAATCTGGCGCCGGCCCCGATGCCGGGAGCAGCCGGCTGGGAGGATTTTCGGGAGGGCCAACGGGGCTCCTTCTTACCGGCATCCGCCGGAGAGCGCCAGGCAACTGAATCCTGACCAGGGCCTGCCTGGTTTGCAACGGAGGGGAATGGTATAATCTGGTGCGCTATCAAGCCGGACCAAAGTAAGCGATGGAGCCCCATGAGGTTATGGCAACTTGGATGATGTGATCGTGGTCGGCGCCGGGCCAGCCGGCAACAACGCGGCGCTGGGACTGGCGTCCCAAGGATACGCTGTCACCGTTGTTGACTCTAGACACCAGATCGGCGAGAAGCTCTGCACCGGCATCGTCGGCCGGGAGTGCACCAGCCGGTTCCCCATAGACCCTGCCCTGGTCTACCGTGAGGCGTTTTCCGCCGAGGTGGTCGCTCCTTCCGCCGGCCACGTCCGCTTCGAGACCGCCACTCCCCAGGCGCACATCATCGACCGTGCGGCCTACGTGGCCTCCTTTGCCCACCGGGCCCAAGCCGCCGGAGCCACCTACCTCCTGGGCCACCGGGTCCTCCGGGTGGTCTCCGAGCCCGACGGCGTGACGGTCATCACCGACGGAGGCAGCCACCGGGCCCGCTCCCTGGTTCTGGCCGCCGGGTTCGCCTCTCCCCTGACCCGTCAGCTCGGCCTGGGCACGGTCTCCGACTACGTTACCGGCGCCCAGGCCGAGGTATCGACCGATGGGGTTCCGCAGGTGGAGGTCTATCTGGGCCGCGATGTGGCACCCGGGTTTTTCTCCTGGCTGGTGCCCACATCACCCGGCCGGGCTTTCGCCGGGCTGCTGGTCCGGCAACAGGCCCAGGCCCACCTTGCCAAGTTCATCCAGCAGCAACAGCGGGACGGGAAAATCACCGGTGTCATCTGCGATGCCGCCTGCTGGGGTATTCCGCTCCGCCCCCTGCGCCGAACCTACCAGGACCGGGTCCTGGTGGTAGGCGACGCGGCCGGCCAGGTCAAACCCACCACCGGAGGCGGAATCTACTACTCCTTGCTGGCATCCGAAATCGCCTCCCAGGTCCTGGCTGAGGCGCTGGCAGCCGGTGACCTGTCGGCTACCAGGCTCAGCCGGTACCAACGCCGTTGGAAGCGGCTCCTGTCCCGAGAGCTGGAGGTGGGTTACTCCGCCCGGCGGCTTTTCGAGTTCCTCAACGACCAGCAGATCGGGTCGCTGGTCTACCAGGCCGCCAACAACGGCATTCATGCTGATCTGCTCAGCTCCGTTGACACATCCTTCGATTGGCACAGCCGGCTGATCGGGAAGGTCCTCGGCCATCCGGCGCTGGGCGGAGCCTTGCGATTGATTAACCCGCTGTTGGCCCGAATGGCGCGCCCGCCGGAGCCCGGCTTTGCTTTGCCATCGGCGAACGGCGGCCTGCCCGACCCATTGGTCAACCTCCCCGGCCGGCCGCAGCGGTGACCCCGATTACCAGATCCTTCTTCCTCACCCGGTAGGTTCCAATATCCCGCACACCGAAAACCTGAGGACGCTGGCCGGGTCTTTGGTGACCGCGCTCGGCAGAAAGCCTAACGATGACAGTTGACGCTCGGGTGAAACGCACCGCCAAACTACATTGATCGCCCACAGCCAGCATTAGGACGCCTCTTCATGCCGAAACACATAATTGACACGCGACAGCTAAGCCGGGAGTGGATTGAGGGGGAATTGTTTCCCCTCTGCGACTCGCTGCGAGACGGGAAAGCCGTGGGTAGTCCCCTGGCGGGGAAAGCACTCTATTGCCTGTTCTACGAGCCCAGCTTCCTTACGCGCACCTCATTCGAACGGGCGATGACTCTACTGGGCGGACAGGTGCAGTTCACCGAGGATGCGTCACAGTTCTTTCCCGTGCGGACGACGTCCTACATCGAGAACACCGTCAAGTTCCTGAGCAGCCTCCATTTTGACGCGGTGGTGTTGCGCAGCAGCGAGCCAGGGGCGGTTGCCGCCGCCGCCGCGGTGGATGTCCTCCCCGTAATCAACGGGGGGAGCGACGATGACCACCCAACTCAAGCCGTCCTCGATATCTACACCCTCAAGCGAGAGCTGGGGACCCTGGACGGCATCAAGCTGGCGGTAGTGGGCAGAGTGGACCACCGAAACGTCAACGCGCTGCTCATGGCCCTGGCGCTATTCCAGGATGTGCAGGTGAAGCTGCTCCCGTTTACCGGACAGGCCAAGCCGGAGGTGTTAGAGCACTGCCGTACCGCCGGGCTGACCATCACCGTCGAATCGACATTAGACGCCTTTGCTCAGGATCTGAACGCAATCTATCTGAATGGAGCCGAGACGGCAGCCCACGCGCAACTATTGGTTGAGCGCGGCCTGGTGAAGGTCAAGGTGGACGAGCAATTGCTGCAGAGCCTCAGGGCGGATTGCGTCATCCTGGACCCGATGCAACGCAGCCAGCCGTTGATAGCGGATAGCGGCGATGCCAGATGGGCCGGCTACCGGCAAGCGGAAAATGGCCTTTTCGTCA
>CAJWBT010000273.1 GCA_913020235.1 uncultured Chloroflexota bacterium | reverse complement strand
AAGCCGGGGTTGGGGTAGATCACCTCCACTCCCGGTTCAGCCAGGGCCAAGATGGTGTAGAACATCACCGGCTTGGCCCCCGGCGTAACCACCACCTGGGCCGGGACCGTGTCAATGCCCCGGACTTCCCGGCTGTTGCGGGCGATGGCCTCGCGCATCTCGGGCAGCCCAGCCGTGGGGCCGTAGTGGGTGTAGCCCTGGCGCAGAGCTTCGACTCCCGCCTCGACGATATGCCTGGGCGTGTCGAAGTCAGGCTCGCCGATCTCCAGGTGGATGATATCCTTGCCCTGGGCCTCCAGCGCCCGCGCCTTGGCCAGCACCTCGAAAGCGGCCTCGGTGCCCAAGTCCAAAATCCGGCTGGCGAGCCTCATACTCCCTCCATGTTACTGCTCACAGAATGCCTTTGTTTCCGAAATGTCATTCCTCGAAGAATGCCTTTCGAGCCGGGCCCCTGCCCGGTGGACGGAGGAAGAGAATGGGCCTGGCTGGCCCTCACCCAGCGGACCTACCAGGCCAACCTTTCGCCCGTTGCCTTTTATTGACCAGAACTACGGCCAGAACCACGGTGGCCGGCCGCTAATCGGGCTGGGCCTGGCTCTGAGTTCGCGACGGCAACCCGTAAATCGAGATGAACCCTTCCGCTGCCTGATGGTCGTACTGGTCCTCCCGGTCGTAGGTGGCCAGCCGATACTGATAGAGAGAGCGGGGGGCGCTGCGCCCAGCCACGGTGCAGGTGCCTTTGTGCAGCCGCAGCCGGACGTCGCCGGTCACGTGGCGCTGGGTGCTGCGGACGTAGGCGTCCAAGTCTTGGCGATGGTGGGTAAACCACAGGCCATTGTACACCACGTCGGCGTACTCCTGGGCGATGCGGTCCTTGGTCCGGGCCTGCTCCTTGCTCAAGGTCAGCGCTTCCAGGGCCCGGTGGGCGGCATGCAGCACCACCGCCCCCGGCGCCTCGTAAATCTCCCGGGACTTGATCCCCACCAGCCGGTTCTCCACTACGTCGACTCGGCCCACCCCGTGGCCGCCTGCCACGGCGTTTAGGTGGCGGATGAGGTCGACTCCGTCCATATCCTCGCCATCGACAGCGGTGGGAATTCCCTGCTCGAAGTGGACCACCAGGTAAGCCGCTTGGTCGGGGGCGGCGGATACCGGGCAAGTCCAGGCGTAGGCCGCCTCGGGCGGCTCCGCCCATGGGTCCTCCAACTCTCCCGCCTCGGCGCTGCGGCCCCACAGGTTTTCATCCACGGAAAACTTGCTGTTGCCGGGGCTGACGGGGAGACTCCGGGCTCGGGCGTACTCCAACTCATCCTCGCGGCTCATGCTCCAGTCCCGGGTAGGCGCTATGACCTTCAGCTCCGGGGCCAGGGCGCCCACGCCGACATCCAGCCGCACCTGGTCGTTCCCCTTGCCGGTGCAGCCGTGGGCCACGGCGTAAGCGTCCTCGGTCCGGGCAGCCTCAACCAGGTACCGGGCGATAAGCGGGCGGCCCAGGGCGGTGGCCAGAGGGTACTGGCCCTCGTATATGGCCCCGGCCTGGAGGGCGGGAAATAGGAACTCGCTCACCAGCGTCTCCTTGCCGTCCACAGTCAGCGCCTTGGCCGCCCCAACGGTCAGGGCCCGCTGGCGGATAGCCTCCAGGTCCACCATGCCCAGGTCGATGGTCAAAGTGATAATTTCCGCGTCGTACTTTTCCTTGAGCCAGGGGACCGCAACCGAGGTATCCAACCCCCCGCTGTAGGCCAGAATGATCTTGTTTTCCGCCATAAGACCCTTGCTGCTCCTTTTGTAATGCCGGTTCAAGCCCCTTTCCGGCCTGAACCTGAATCTTGCGAATCTCTTGATTCTTGTAAATTCCAACAACTTTGACGACGGTAGTTTGACCCTACGCAGGGCCTTGCCCCAAAACCGTAGTTCCGAGGAGCGAAGCGACGAGGAATCTGGTGCGGGTAGCTCCATGGCAGCCTGGAGCCACCACCACAGACCCCTCGGTTCACTCGGAATGACGTGTTCCAGGGTGCTTTTGGGGGTAAGGCCCCTACTCGGGGATCACCCCCAGCTGCTGCATCATGCTCATATTGTCTTCGATGCCCCAGTGTTCCACCACCTTCCCTCCGGAATAGCGGACGATGTGAATCTCCGACAGGGTGATCTGCTTCCCGGTGGGCGGTATACCCATAAGGTCGCCTTGGTGCGTCCCCGTGGTCCTCATCCGCCCCACGACCCTGTCGCCCTCCGCTATCAGGTCCTCGACCTCCACGTGAAGGTCTGGAAAGGCGGAGAAAAACATCCCCAGGGCCTGTTTGAAGCCCTCTATGCCCGGCTCTCCGAAGGGCGGCGGGTTGTGGTCCTCATAGTCAGCCGCGAAAAATTCGTCAACGATGTCAACGTTCTTCTTGTTTTCGACTTCCTCAATGAAGCGGCGGAACAGGGCCTTGTTCTCTTCCAATGACATGGAGCCTCCTTCTATCATTATGCTAAGGCCAACGCTTCAGCTCATGCCAGCCGGTTTCAGCCAGCGGCAAGACTGGTGGAGCGTAACGTTTGTTAGGAACGTCCTCCGGGGAACCCTTTCCAAAGAATGCAATGTCCTTAGATTTTTCCCAATGCCTCCTCCAGGCGGCCCACGCCTTCGTCGATCTCCTCACGGGTGACATTTAGCGGCGGCATCAACCGGATGGCATTCGGCTTCACGCCGTTGAGCAGGAGCCCGGCCTCGTTGGCGTGGGTCAAGACCTGGCCCGAGATGTCGCCTTCGAACTCCACGGCAGCCAGCAGTCCTTTGCCCCGCACGTCGGACACGAAAGAGAAACGGGATTTCAGCTCGTTCAGCTTGCCCAGCAGGTGGCCTTCCATGGCTTTGACCTGGGCCGGAATACGGTTGTCGATGAGGAACTTGGTACCGGCGTAGGCGGCGGCGGTGGTGAGGGCGTTGCCCCCAAAGGTGGAACCGTGATCGCCGGGGACCAGGGCCATGCAGTACTCCTTGGACATAAAGGCGCCGACCGGCACGCCGTATCCGAGCCCCTTGGCCAGGGTTATCACGTCGGGCTCGATGCCGTACTCCTGGTAGCCGAAGAGGCTGCCCAGCCGGCCCAACCCGGTCTGTACTTCGTCCAGCATGAGCAGGATCCCCTGCCGGTCGCACCACTCGCGGACCCGGATCAAATAGTCGTCGTCGGGTATGTTGACGCCGCCCTCGCCCTGGACCGGCTCCAGAAATACGGCGGCGGTCTTGTCGGTGGTGGCGCTGATGATGGCCTCCACGTCGTTATAGTCCACGTGGACGAAGCCGGGCAGAAGCGGGGTGAAGTTCGCCTGGTAGTGGGGCTGCCCGGTGGCCGCCACCGTACCCAGGGTCCGGCCATGGAAAGAGCTGTAGGCGGTGATTACCTCGAATGCACCATCCCGGTGCAGCTTGCCGTACCGCCGGGCCAGCTTCAGCGCCCCCTCGTTGGCCTCGGCGCCGCTGTTGCCGAAGAACACCCGGTCCAGGCAGCTGTTTTCGATGAGAATCTGAGCCAGGTGAAGCTGGGGCACAGTGTAGAACTGGTTGGAGGTCTGCACCAGGGTGTTGGCCTGCTCGACGATGGCCTGAGTCACGGCAGGATGGCAATGGCCAAGGTTGTTCACGGCCCAACCGGCAACGAAATCCAGGTACTCTTTGTCATCGGCGTCCCAGACCCGGCTCCCCTCACCCCGGACGATCACCACCGGCTGCCGCCGCACCGTCTGGGCGTAGTATTTGTTCTCGATGTCGATCCACTCGCTGCTCTTGCTCACTTCGAAGTACCTCCCAAAGTC
>CAJWBT010000272.1 GCA_913020235.1 uncultured Chloroflexota bacterium | reverse complement strand
CTGCAATAGGCCACGTCTATGGGGCCCCCGGCCAGCCGCCGGCCCACCAAGCGCGCCTGCTCGTTGCCCTTTTCCGAGAGTGCCACGTCGGTATGGCCCTGGACCCGCCCTTCGGCGTTCCATTCCGTTTCGCCATGTCGAACGATCAACAATCTACCCATTCAGCCGAACGCCCTCCACTAACATTCGATCAGAATTGCCCGCCCTTGAAGGGTTTCCCGGGAACACTTCCCGGCCCCGATAGATGACCCGATTACCTGGGACCTCGTATAAAATTGTCAGCGCCAGTATATTTGAATAATCGCCGCCGAGCACGCCGAGGCCCAGGAGATGACTCAAACCAGGATCAAGTTCCCGGCTCTCGCCGGTTTAGAGGGGCCAGCAAGCCTGGCGCGCCGTTTGGCGTCCTCTACTCGGCGCCGGCCCCTGGTCCCAAAACCTCGGCCATATTCTAGCAAAGTCAGGCAGGATGTCCACTAATGGCCATCATGAGGTCATTAGCGGCAAGAGTTTGTGCCTGGGACCGTTCTTACGGAAGATTGACATACTACATATTGACATTGTGACCCATGGGCTATACAATATATCGACCCACAGAAGTGAGGTGATTGACTGATGGAAGCCTATTGCGTCAAGTGCAGAGCCAAAAAGGAAATCCAGAATGCCAAGGGCATCACCATGAAGAACGGGAAGCCGGCCACTCAAGGCGTCTGTCCGTCCTGTGGCACCAAGGTATTCCGCATCGGCGCTGCTAAGTAGCGGGTAGTAGACCCCAGGTCGCTTGCTGCCCGTGGGTAGGACTGGGTTCAGCCCACTGAATCCGGGCGTAGGTCCGCGGCGGCAGCGCAACTTTCAGCGCTAGAAGGCCGGGCATGTTTGCGTCCGGCGGTGGGGTGGTCATTGGCCGGTCCACTCAGCCGTTACGTTACCGGTGACTAATCGAGGTCCGGAACGCGATCGGTTGGGGGGCCAATGGCTATCTCAATCGGGCGACCCTCAGCGTAATCATCGACCAGGCGCTGGCGGTCGCCAAGGTTATCAATTTCTGCTCCAAAGAGATTGAACTCAGGCTCAAACATATGATGGCGGCGTTCACTCCGCTGACCATCAGCAACGATTTCATCGTATATCTCGGCATAACCGGCCAGCTTTGTCGAGCCTGAAGCTGGTCTCTGGTCCTGATGGAACTCCCCGCCTGCCTCTATTCCTTGGGCTGCCCAATTGATTTCCAATTTCTTGACTTCCCTACAAGGTCGCAACGAGCCAGCGCTCGGTGTTCCGTATGTAGGATGCGAGTTGCCGCATCAGGTTTGCGGATACTTCCGGATGATCCTCCAGTTCGTGTAGAAACGCTTGCCTGTCGACAATGAGGACTCGGGCGCTGGTCATTGCTTCTAGCTGGGCAACATGAGGCTCACCGTCCAGGGCCGGGACCAAGCCGAAGAGGCGCCCCGCTCCCACGATGTCCACCACGGCCCATCTGGGCGTAGGTGGCGACCCCACGTGATAGACGACGCGGGCGGTTCCTTCCACCAGGATATAGACCTTATCCGCCGGCTGACCGGACCCGACGATAACTTCTCCAGGAGCATAGACCTGCTCCTCGGATACGGGCACCAGTCATTGGAGATGTTCTTCAGGGAACTTCTGGCAAACCTCCAAATCCTCTATCAGTGGGTGACGGTTCGCTCCGCGAAGTGCTTCCATTGTTGTTAACCTTCCTTAGCCCCCGTACTGAATTGGATGTTCAAAATCGCTCGCCGATTCATTCCTGTCAATCCGACGGGCGGTTCACCTCGCCTGGCCTTAGCTGGTGAACGCCGGAGAGCCCCTCAGGCAGGCAGCCTTCCCCGGGTGCCGGCGCGGTGGTATGCTGATCACCTATCCGCCGGCTATCAGCTTATACGAGGTGCGCCGATGTCTCAACAGCAAAACGTCGTCTTCTTCAACGGGGAGCTGAAGCTGGAGAGCGAGGTGGGCATTCCGATCCGCGACCGGGGCTTTATCTACGGGGACGCTGTGTTCGACGCAACCCGAACCTTCAACGGCAGACCTTTCCGGCTCCGGGAGCACATCCGCAGGTTGTACCACTCCCTCCGCTACCTGAGAATCGATCCGGGAATGGACCCCACCGAAATGGAGCGGTGGTCCCTGGAAGTGGTCAACCACAACTACCCGCTGCTGCCGCCCAACCAGGATATGTGGGTGATGCAACGCATCAGCCGGGGCGTGGAGGCAACCGAGCCGGGTGAGGATACGACTCCCACCGTGCTGATAGAGTCCCACGCTATTCCTTTCGCCCGCCGGGCTTCTTTGTACCGGGACGGCGCAAGCGTCATCACCCCCTCCACGCCACGGATTCCCCCCCGGTTTCTGAGCCCGCGGGCCAAGACCCACAACTACCTGAACCTTGTCCTGGGCGAACTGGAGGCCCAGGGAACCGACGCAAACTCTTGGGCCGTGCTTCTCGATGAAAGCGGCAACCTTACCGAAGGCCGCGGATCAAACATTTTCCTGGTGCAAGACGGGGTGGTGGCCACCCCCCGGGGCCAGTATGTCCTGGAAGGCATTACCAGGGGAACCGTCATGGACCTGGCCGCCGGCCTGGACCTTCCCGTGGAAGAGCGAGACCTGGACCTGTACGACGCCTACACCGCTGACGAGGCCTTCCTGACCTCCACCAGCCTCTGCATCTGTCCAGTGTCCTCGGTCAACGGCGCACCCATCGGGGACGGCCGCATTCCGGGGCCGGTGACCCGGCGGCTGATGTCCGCCTTCAGCGACCTGGCCGGCATGGACTTCGAGGCCCAGTACCTGTCCTACCTGCCATGAGGCGGACGCAGCCCGGCCACATACCTCCGGCCAAGCGCGCCTGTCTCATACCCTCATCTTCGCACGAAGAAGTGAATCTCGACCCGCCTAATAGACGTGACAGGATCCTTTCAGACCTCGGCCGGCGGAGGAGCGCCCTTGCCAGCCGAGTAACTCAAAGGCGAAGGGGTAACGGAGGTTGACATGGCAAACGGACTGGCCGGCATCGTGGAATCGCAGGAGCCGGAGCTTCTGGCCACCGGATTCGGGTTCACCGAGGGGCCTCTCTGGCACCCGGATGGCTACTGGCTGTTCGTGGACATTCGCCAGCACCGTATTCACCGGCTGGTGCCCGGCGGCCAGCCGGAGGTTGTGCGGGAGAACAGCGGGCGGTCCAACGGGCTGACCTTCGACCTCCAGGGCCGGCTCATCATGTGCGAGGGGGACAACCGGCGGATGACGCGGAGGGAGGATGACGGCACCTACACCACCATCGCCGAGCGGCTGGACGGCAAGCGGCTAAACACGCCCAACGACGTTGTTTGCCGGTCCGACGGAAGCATCTACTTCACTAACCCCAGCGGCCGGCTCACTCCCCAGGAGAGGGAGCTGGACTTCGCCGGGGTCCACCGCATCGCCCCCGATGGCGCCCACACCGTGGCGACGCGAGAGGCCGGGTACCCCAACGGCCTGGCTTTCTCCCCCGACGAACGCAAGATGTACGTCGCGAACACCCGGCTGGATAGCCGGTGTCTGGAGGAGAAGGAACGGGGAGAGGTGTGCAGCCACCAGTTCATCCGGGTCTTCGACGTGGCCGCCGACGGATCACTGACCGACGGCCGGGTTTTTGCCGACATGTCGTCGGCGGAAGACGGTGTCCCCGACGGCATGAAGGTGGATGTCGAGGGCCGCGTCTACTGCACCGGCCCCGGAGGGTGCTGGGTGTTCGACGCCGCGGGGAACCATCTGGGGATCATTCGCCTGCCCGAAATTCCGGCCA
>CAJWBT010000271.1 GCA_913020235.1 uncultured Chloroflexota bacterium | reverse complement strand
GGGTCGCCTCCAGCACCACCTCCGCCCCGGCGCTCACGGCGCACTTGGCGATGGCATTGCCCGGGACTCCATCGCGTTCGCCCAGGGCGATGACTTTCATGTTCTTCAGGTCCATCGAAAATTACCTCTCTGCTGGGCCTTTGGTTGGGGGTCCGCTGGCCCTAATCTTGGACTTGGTAACTGCCTCGAAAACAGCCCTCAGGGCGCCCCCCTCCCCTGGGTAGGAGAGTAGGGCCTGTGCTGTGCCGCCGAAGGCGGCACAGCACAGGCCAACCTTCCCAATTTCTTTCGCTGGGGTTCGCCTGAAATTTGCCCGCCGCTTTTCATTCTTGGTGATGCCCCGAAGCATGGATGATTGGTTCGATAATAGCATGCTTGAGGGGCCCGTGCACGATGGCCGGGCGGCACTGCGTGCCTGGTCCCTATCGCCTAATGGTTGCGCTCCAGGATGAAGGATAGGCCGTCGGATAGCTGGGTCATGCGGCCAAGGAACAAGCTGCCCTTGGCCAGGAACATGGCCCGTTCCATCTCTCCAGCCATTATACGCTCCACGGCGTGGCCCAGGAACGGTATCCCCGAAGCGATGTGCCCCTGAGTCGGCGAGAACCCCGGCATGCCATGGCGTTCGACGAAGCCGGGTATGTCCGCTCGGTCTATCTCTTTTCCCAGAGCAGCCATGGCGGCGATGAGCCGGTAGTTGAGGAGAGGCACGTTTCCGCTGCCCGCCGGCTCGGTGACTTCCGGGTTGTGGAGTTCGGTGGCGTACTTGTCCACGTCTTGAAACCGCAGCCCCAGGCGGCGTAGAGGCTCCGCGACCAGGCACCCGAAGATGGCTTGCTGGGAGGAGCCGGCGGCTACGGTATGGCGTCCGATGGAATCGAGCCGGAGCCGGGGGGAGCGCCCGTCATCCGCGGTCACGACAATGGCCACCCCAGCCAGCACGTCCTCCAGGACGGGCTGGTCGTGGTCCAGATGGCCCCGGAACTTCATGCCCAGCTTGGCCAGGGAGCAGCCACCCACCACGGCGACCCGGCGGAACACACCGGAGGTCACGAGGGCCCCCGCCATCATCAGGGAGTGGACCGGTCCGCAGCAAAAAGCTTTGAGGTCGGAGCCGGTGGCGCCGTTGCAGCCGCACATCTCCGCGATTGCCTTGGCCAAGTTGCCGCCGCCTCGCTGGTAGCGCTCTCCGACGGCCTCCTCGCCGCTGTTGATGATGTAATCGATGCCCTCGGGCTCGATGCTATCCTGAGCCAGCAGGGTGCGCATTGCCATAACGGCGCTGGCTTTGCAGGCCATGTTTTCAAGCAGCACGTCCGGGGTCAGCGTGGCGTCTTCCTCATGGGCCCGGACGATGCAGCCGATGGTCCGGCCATCCCGCAGCTGGAGGGGCAGCCCGGCCGCGGGGTCGCCAACCCTGGACTCTATTTCCGAGTAGGGGTGGCCCTCGCCCAAGCGTTCGATATCGGCTTCCGATACCAACGGGTGCTGGGTGAGAGAGGCAGCCACGCTCTTGGTGAAGCCCTCTTCCAGCCAGAGCAGGTCGAAGTCGTCGCCGATCTTCAGGAGGCCGTAAAACTCCTCCTCGGGCATGATCTCCCCGTGAGGCCCCCAACGGGACGCTTCGCCCTTCACGTTGAACCAGGGTTTCGCGTACTCCGGCAGGCTGTCCGGGTAAATATCCCCCAGGAAGGCCCGGTTGGGAGGATAAGCTACCGCGTCCTCGAAGGGGCGGAGGTGGGAGGCTAGGGCCGCGGAAAGGCCCGCGTCCATTCGCAGGTCTCTAGAGGGCTTGGAACCATGCTGCACCATTCCCGGCGTATGAGCCAGGAAGTAGCGCACCCCGCGGATTACTGGGTCTCCAGTTGGTTTGTCGTTCATCGGCAGATTTGTCTCCCCAACGCGGAGGGGCATCCACGTATGTGAATGGCTTCACCTGTTCCTTCCAACGGCAGCGCTGACCGACGCGCATTGCCCGCGTCCGGTGCTGCGGGTTGTCAGCCAATGGCACAATGTCTCGCCCGGCCGGTCTCTAGGCGCTTACCTTTTCGATCCTTCGGAGTTCCCCTTCCTCAGTTTTCTTGGCATGGTAAAGGTCCCAGCGCAGCTGAAGGTTCATCCAGAAACCTTCAGAATTGCCAAAGAATTTCGCTAAGCGCAAAGCAGTGCTTGCCGTGATGCCTCTGCGCCCATTCACAATTTCATTCACCCGCTGATAGGGTACATGGATGCCATTTGCCAAATCTCGTTGAGTGAGTTCCATCGGCTTCAAGAACTCCTCAAGCAACATGTCGCCAGGATGGGTTGGCGCACGGCGAGTTGGAATTCGAACCATATTCATCACCCCGATCTTTCTTCCAAATCACTTGTGATAATCGACTATTTCCACATCAACCGGTCCGGCCTCGGTCCATCGAAAGCAGATCCGATATTGATCGTTGATCCGCATGCTGTGCTGACTTTGTCTGTCGCCCCTTAATTCTTCCAGACGATTGCCCCGAGGTGTCGCCAGGTCGCTCATTCCGGTCGCGGAGTCGAGCTGATCCAGCTTGCGGAATGCGACACTCCAGACGAATCGAGGACAGGTGCGCCTTGCAGCGGAAGTGTTCCTGCCGTTGAACACGTCCTCAGTGCCGCTGTTGGCGAACCCTGCTATCACGTTAGCATGGTACCACGGATATCATGCTAATTCAATCTGAAGATTGAAGGCACACCGTTGGCCAATTCTCGGGAAAAGCGGACCAAGCAGAGACGAGGTCCCGTTGCTTTCTGCGGTTATGTTATGGGAAGCCGCGCGCCCGGTCATCAGGCCTTGCCCAGAAGGCTCAGGAACTTCGTGACGACCTCGTCCGGCTTCTCGTATCAATCGGTGGCATCGAAGTGCTCCACAAGGCGTACACCGTGCTCCCGGAACAGGCGGTCGCGGGCATGGTCTTGGACCGTCCGGGACGGCGGGTGGAAGGGCTCACCATCGACCTCCAAGATTCCCCATTTCCCCTGGTGACAGACCGGGAAGTCCGCCTCTCGGTTCTCACGCGCCGCCGCTCCAAGTCTGCCCCGACAGTTGGGAAAAAAGAGCGCGCCTGCCCGATCAAGTCCCTCAGCGATCCGGATCTCGCTCTGCGAGCGGAAATAGAGGTTATTCCAGATTCGGAGGGCCCTTCCCTGCGCAGCCTGGTTGTGGACGCCTACGCCCCGTGCGATCTGAAGGAGTTCCTGGCGCCAGTTTGGGTCGATAGAAACGTGCTGGACGTGGACGGTGAAATGCTTGACGTAGGTCTTTTCCAGCAGCACAGCGCCGAGCGCCTTGCGGATAGCCGGGGTAGTTGGGTGGTCCGAGTCATTGAGAATCTCGTACACTGACCGAGGCCCCGTCAGCTTCACATGAAGAGCTTCGTGGGTCTCATCCCCCACGTACCAGGTATCGCCGGAGAACCAGAACTCAAGAACGCACGAGAGAAGCACACTGGCTGCATCCTCCTCGCCACCCTCAATCAGGAAGCGAGCGGCGGTGGCCAGGATAATGTCATCCTCGGTCGGTTCATTCACGTTACCGGTGCTCCAGTCGCCCAAGATTGTCAATATCGATTTGCAGAATACTCAAAACACTGTTGTGCGAGCCATATGAGCCGCATTCGAACGCAGAGCGTTTGCGCCCCAGCAAGTGTGAGAGGCCGGAATTTCAGTACCCCTGGCTGCTCAGCACTCCGAAGCCGTAGTGATCGTCGTAGCGCCAGGGGGTGGGCAGCGGGCCCGCGGTCGGGACGTAGTGGTCCCGGAGCTTCCCGCTGATAAATTGAGGGTTGCCGATGACCC
>CAJWBT010000270.1 GCA_913020235.1 uncultured Chloroflexota bacterium | reverse complement strand
CATAACTAGACTAGCGCCTGGTTGCCCGGTTTGATAAGGTGCACGCCCCTTGTTTTCGGTGTGAAAAATACCTCTTCTGTATCTAGGTTAGTTGCCCATTTGGCTAATGTCAATGTCATTTTTTCGCATTTCGGAAAATGTGGTGGCGGCGATGACAAAAAGCTTATCATGTTATAATCCTGTGGCTTGAAACCACCCATGCCGGCTTAGCCAATCCGCGTCTCCGCGAGGTGATTCCAATGAAGCGACTGGAAGGGAAGGTGGCCCTCGTGACCGGCTCCGGCAGGAACATTGGCCGGGCCACGATCTTGAAGCTGGCCTCCGAGGGCGCCAACGTGGTCGTGAACGCCCGGGGCAACCGGGATGAGGCAGAGGCGGTGGCGGCGGAGGCCCGAAACCTGGGGGTGGAAGCCCTTGCGGTCCTGGCCGACGTGGCCGACCGGGACCAGGTGAACGCCATGGTTGCCTCGGCCGTGGAGCAGTTTGGCAGGGTCGACATCCTGATAAACAACGCCGCCATACGCCCACACAAACCTTTTACCGAGGTGACCCAGGAGGACTGGGAACGAGTGCGGGGAGTGGTCCTGGACGGGGCCTTCTACTGTACCCACGCCGTGATCTCCTCCATGGTGGCGAACCGGTTTGGCCGCATCCTTTTCTTCGCCGGAGAGGGCGCATTTGTCGGCGCCCCCGAGCGCGCCCACGTTTCCGCCGCCAAGATGGGGCTGATCGGCTTGGCCCGGGGGCTGGCCTCTGAGTTCGCGCCCCACAACATCCGGGTCAACGTGGTATGTCCCGGACGGATCGACACCTCCAGGGACCTGTCCTGGTATCCCCAGGGAGGTATGAGGGAGACCACGGACATCCCCGTGGGACGCCTGGGCAGCGTGGACGACCTGGCGGCCGCCTGCGTCTTCCTGGTCACCGACGACTGCGGCTTTCTCACCGGGCAGACCCTGCACGTCAACGGCGGCGCGGGGTTCTACTGAGTTGGCTGGGGGTCACCGTCACGTCAAGGGGCTCGGGAGAACCACCCGTGACTATGGCACGACCACAACACGGGATTATCGCCCGACTCGCCCAGCGAACCGCGAAGCACAATGAGGGGATAGCCGTGAGACATTTCACAGCAGTGGGGCTCATCGCCCTGCTCGCGGCGATCGGTTTGGCCTGCGGAGGCGCAAGCCCCACCCCTACCACCACCCCTCAGCCAACGCCAACCACGGCCCCCACAGCCACATCTACACCGGTGCCCACGGCCACGCCTACCACTACGCCCGCGCCCACGCCTACTCTCATGCCGACACCCACCCCGGCCCCAACGGCGACCCCGGCGCCTCTGACCCCAGCCAGAATCTTCGCCCGCGTCTCTCCATCCGTGGCGTTTATCCAAACGCCCATCGGGAGCGGCAGCGGTGTATTGATCGAGGGCGGGTACGTGGTTACTAATGCTCACGTGGTCTGGCCGTATGATGAGGTCAGAGTGGTATTCCCCGACGGCTCCGAGCATTCCGAGGCCTCGGTCTTGAACTCGGACCTGATGGGCGACCTGGCGGTGATCGGCCCGCTGGAGACCAACGCCGGCCCCCTGACGTTGGCAAACGGAGAGGACCTCATAATCGGGAGCGAACTCTTCCTGATCGGTTACCCGGCCGAACAGGAAGAGTTTCCCCAGCCGACCATCACCCGGAGCATCCTTTCCCGGCTGCGCCAGTGGGAACCCATCGGGATGACCTACATCCAGACGGACGCCACCATCGCCGGCGGACAGAGCGGAGGCGTGCTGGTTTCTGAGAAGGCTGAGGTGATCGGGATTTCCGGCCTCTCCTTCAGCGAGGCCGGGTTCGGCCTGGTAGCCTCGGCGGCGGACGTGAAAATCCGGGTGGAGGGCCTCATCGCCGGGGATGACGTGGATGGATTGGGCGACCGCCGCATTTCTTTGAAAGGGGGAAGGCTCGAAGACGATTTTTCCCTTCAAGGCCCTTGGGACGGGCGAACGTACGTAATCAACGAGACGGCCGGCACCACAGTTGACATCCAGGTGGAGAGCGGCGCCGATGCGATCTTCTCAGTTGTGGATATGGCCGGGAACCTCGTGCTGTATGCCGACGACGGGTTCGCCGGGGTGGAGTCCGACTCAGCGCCGGTCGAAATCGACGGGCCCCACTTCCTGGAAATCGGGCAACTATCGAATCAGCCGGGCAGTTTTCGGGTGACCAGCGATCGAGCCCTCGCGCCGTATGTTGATCCAGACAACGGCGCCACCGTAACGGTAGGCCAGACGGCCGTCGGCAGCATCGACTTTCCTGGCGACTTCGACTATTTCACGATCGACCTTGAGGAAGGCGAGGCCATCGACGTTGCTCTCGACTCCATGAACTTCGATCCGCTGCTTCAGGTCTCTCCTATCGAAACCACGGACGGCCTGTTGGTCGACGACGATGACAGCGGCGGGGGCATATTCGGCCTGAACGCCCAGCTCACCTACCGGGCGCCCCAAAGCGGGAAATATCTCATCGCCGTGATCGACGCCAACGCCGCCGAGGTTGGCGGCTACTTCCTCACGGTGTCGGAGGCCTTCTCTGGAGCGGTTCCAGCAGTTGTCCCAGCGACGCCGACACCCACGCCCGTGCCAACCGAAGTTGACCGGGACGGCCGCACCTACAAACAGTACCCGCAGCCGCCCTCGATGACCATCGACCCTTCCGCTAGCCATACCGCCACGATCCGGACCAACCATGGCGAGATTGTCCTGGAGCTTTTCGCCGGGCAGGCCCCGAAGACCGTAAACAACTTCGTTTTCCTGGCCGGGGAGGGTTTCTACGACGGGGTAATCTTCCATCGCGTTATCGAGAACTTCATGATTCAGGGAGGAGACCCCACGGGTACGGGAGCCGGAGGACCAGGCTACAAGTTCGAGGACGAGTTTCTCTCGCAACCTGTTTTTGACCGCCCGGGCATCTTGGCCATGGCCAACGCCGGGCCCGACACGAATGGCAGCCAATTCTTCATCACATTGGCGCCCACGCCCCACCTGAACGGCGCCCACACGGTATTCGGTCAGGTGGTAAGCGGACAGGGCACTGTGGATTCGATCTCTTCACTCCCCACCGGCGCGGGAGACAGGCCGCTAGAGGACGTGGTCATCGAGAGCGTGACGATAGGGAATTGACGGCCGGGAGGCCCTCCGGACCACCAGCGGCAGGGGCCGAAGCTGCCGGCGCTCCATGCCTAGCTCCGGAAGCGGAACTCCCGCAGGTCGTCGGGGATGACCAGCTCGGCCTCGGTCAGCGCCTGAATCTCCTCCGGGCTCCAACCGGGGGCGTGCTCCAGCATCTTGAAACCCTGGGAGGTCACCTCGAAGAGGCCCAGGTCCGTGACCAACAGCCGGACCACGCCGGGAGCAGTGAGGGGCAGGCGGCAGCGCTTCAGCAGGCGGGGCTCCCCCTCCCGGGTGACGTGCTCCATGGCGATGAAGACCCGCTTGGCGCAGGCGGCCAGGTCCATGGCGCCGCCGATGCCGCCGCCCTTGCGGGAGGGAATCCGCCAGTTGGCGAAGTCCCCATTCTCGGACACCTCGTAGGCGCCCATCACGGTCACATCGACCATGCCGCCCCGGATTATGCCGAAGGAGTCGGCATGGTGGACGATAGACATCAAGGGGCTGGCAGTCACGAACTGTCCCCCCGCGTTGACCAAGTGCTTGTCCTCCGCTCCCTCCAGCGCCAGGGGGCCGAAGCCGATGACTCCGTTCTCCGAATGGGTGATGATGTCTTTGTTCGGGTCCACGTAGTTGGAGCAAAGGGTCGGCATGCCGACGCCCAGGTTCACGATCCA
>CAJWBT010000269.1 GCA_913020235.1 uncultured Chloroflexota bacterium | reverse complement strand
ACTTGGGAATGGGGCTGCCCATGGGCCAGCGCGGGCGGCCGGTCATGGCCCAGGGAGCGGTGGCCAGGGAGATACTGGAGCGGTTCCAGAGCATGTCCAAACCCTTTGGCACCACCATCGAGATCGCGGACGGAATGGGCGTCATCAGCGTTAGCTAGCCAGGGGAGGGGGGTGAGACAAGGCCCAGCTCGGCTGGGGCCGCAGCGCAAGGAGTTGAACCAATGCTCGTAATCGATGGCAGCTGGGACAGGGAAACCGAGGTCCTGATAGTGGGCTACGGCGCGGCCGGGGCCGCGGCAGCGCTGACCGTCCATGAAAGGGGGGTTGAGGCGCTGGTCCTCGAAAAACAGGAGGAGGGCAAGCACTTCTCCACCAGCCACATGGCCGGCGGCGGGTTCCTGAATTTTAACGACCGAGGCGAGGCCTGGAAGTACCTCAAGGCCATGTCCCGCCTGGAGACCAGCCTTCTGTATTCCCCCTCCGACGGCTGGCCGGAGGAAAGGCCGATCGAAGCCTACGTCGAGTACGCACTGCACAACAAAGCCTGGGTGGAAGGACTGGGAGGGACTGTAAAAGAGACCGCCCGGATGCCGGAGAACGACTTTCCGGGAGCCGAATGTTTCGGCGTCTGCCATTTTCCCGATGCGGGCATTGGGATGATGAGGATTTTCGAGGGAGCGGTCAGCGGCCAGGGCATCGAGGTGATGTATTCCACCAGCGCCCTCAAGCTCCTCACGAACATCAGAGGCGAGGTGCTGGGGGTCCAGGCGGCCACCGGGGAGGACCCGGGAAAGAAGATCAACATCAGAGCCACCAAGGGTGTGATTCTGACCTTGGGTGGATTTGAATTCGACGAGGAGATGAAGTTCAATTTTCTCAAAGTCTACCCATCTCATTTCGCCGGTAGTGAGTCGGCCACGGGAGACGGCGTCCGCATGACCGTGGATGTGGGAGCCCAGCTGTGGCACATGAACAGTGTGTCCGGCCGGTACGTGGCAAAGTTCCCCGAGCTTCCGGTAGCGATCAGCATGTCGATGGGACGAAGCCGCATCGAACAGCCCTGCGGGTTCATCATGGTGGACAAGAACGGCCGCCGGTTCACCCGCGAGGAGTTCAGCAACCATGGTCTGTACTACGAGGCCGCCCTTTTCGACAGCCGGAAGCTGGATTTCCCCCGGATTCCCAGCTACCTGATCTTTGACCGGAAGCGGATGTGCGCGGGGCCGGTGCCCGTCTTGAGCAGCGGCATCACCGGACCGATGCAGAGCTATGTCTGGAGCCAGGACAACTCGGTGGAGTTGGAACGGGGCTGGATTGACGCCGGGGACACGACGAGGGATCTGGCCTCCACCCTGGGCATGGACCCTGACACCCTCGGCAAGACGATCTCGACCTATAACGGCTACTGCGCCAGGGGCCATGATTCCGATTTCGGCCGCCACGCGGGCGACCTGACTCCCCTCGACGCGCCGCCCTTCTATGCCATTCGTATGTGGCCGGGCGGGATGAATACCCAGGGAGGGGCAAAACGTGACGACAAGGCCCAGGTGCTGAACGTGGACGGCGACCCAATCCCAGGGCTCTACTCAGCCGGGGAGTTCGGGTCCATATTCGGCATGCTCTACGCCGGAGGCGGCAACTTGAGCGAATGCCTGGCGTTCGGCCGCATTGCTGGAGAGAACGCCGCTTCCAGGCAGCCGTAACCCTCCGGAATGACGGGTTTGAGGCAAATCCCCGTTTCGCGGTACGGGTCAACATTCCCCAGCGTCTCCGGGTTCGAAGGCGTGGGACCTGCCGATGGGGAGGCCTCAGATCATTCGGGAATACCCGGCTGTATCTTGTATACCACTCCGTCCTGGTGTAACCGCTCCACGTCTTCCTCCGTGTAGTTGAGGACGCCGGTGAGGAGTTCTTCCGTGTGCTGTCCTGGGGCGGATAGCGGCCCCTTGGCCGGCTCACTATCGCTGAGCTTTATGGCCATCCCGGGCACGTGCACCTTGCCGCCGTCGTAAGGGTGTTCCGCTTCCCACAGCAGCCCCCGTTCCCAGAGTTGAGCCTCCTGAGTAGCCCGCGGAATGTCGTTCACCGGCTGGCAGGCTATTTCCGCTTTCTTGAGAATCTCCGCCGCCTCGCTCAGGGTATACTGGCTGACCCATTGGCCTATCTCCCGCTCCAGCATCTCAACGTGCTTGAGCCGGCCGTCCTGGGTCTGCAGCTCCGGGTTCTCCAACCATTCAGGTTTGTTCATGAGGCGGCAAAGCCGCTCCCAGACATTCTTGTTTGCCGCCAGGATCATGATCCAGCCGTCCTTGGCCATGAACGTGTTTGCTGGGGCGCCTCGAGCCCGGTTGCCGCGGCGCTCGGGCACAGTGCCGTCCGCCAGGTAGGCGATGAGGGTGTCCTCCATCCAGCTATATCCCGAATCCGCCAAACAAACGTCGACGGTCTGCCCCTCGCCCGTTAGCTCCCGAGCGTTCAGGGCGGCGAGCACGCCGATGACGCCGTGCAGCGCGGTTGTGCGGTCCACCAGGGAGAAGAAGCTGCGCACCGGAGGTGTTTCCGGGTAACCGGTGAGCCACATGTGGCCGCTCATGGCCTGACCGATAACGTCTAGGCCGACCCTTTCATGGAAAGGTCCGTATTGCCCATAGGCCGAGATGTTGCACATGATGATGCGGGGGTTGAGGGAGTTCAGCACATCCCAGGAGAACCCCATCTTGGCAATCGTGCCGGGGCGGAAATTCTGAATGAACACGTCGGAGACCTTCACCAGCTCCCGAAGAATCTCCTTGGCCTTGTCGGTCCGCAGGTCCATGCTCAGGCTCTTTTTCCCGGCATTCATGGAAATCCAGTGGGTGCTCAGGCCCCGTACCCTCGGGAGGGCGGTGCGGGTCTCGTTGTTGCCCCGGGGTTCTATCTTGATCACCTCGGCGCCCAATCTGGCCATGATATGGGCGGCCCTCGGGGCGGCCTGGTGCCTGCCCAGATCCAGCACCCTTATTCCTTCAAGGGCCGATTTGATTTCCACCATGAAGATACCTCCTCGTAGAAAGCGGTGGGTGGGGATGCCCAGCCGCCGCTAGATGACTCCGTCGTCTTTCATCCGGTCCAGGTCGTCTCTGGTGTAGTTCAGAAGACCCATAAGGATATCCTCGTTGTGCTGGCCGGGCCCGGATAGGGGGCCGATGACATGTCCGCTCTTCCCCAGCTTGATAGCCATGCCCGGAGCGAGCACCTTGCCCCCGTCGTAGGGGTGCTCCACCTCCACCAGCAAATCCCGCCCCCACAATTGGGGATTCTGGGCCGCCGTCGGAACATCGTTGACGGCGGCGCACGTGATCTCCGCCTGGTTCATCAGCTGCTCCACCTCCTGCGAGGTATGCTGGCTGGTCCACTTCTCTATCTCCGCATCCAGCATGTCTATACTCCGCATCCTGCCGTCACCTTCCTGCAGCTCCGGGTCTTCCAGCCATTCGGGCTTGTTGAGGAGGCGGCAGAGGCGCTCCCACTGGTTCTTTTGAGACGCGATAACATAGACCCAACCGTTGTTGGTCTTATAGATATTCATCGGGGCGCCCCTTCCCCGGTTGCCACGGCGCTCGGGCGCGATGCCCTCCGCAAGGTAGGCGATGAGCGTGTCCTCCATCCAGGTGTAACCGGAGTCGGCCAGGCACACGTCTATCGATTGGCCTCTTCCCGTGATCGCCCGCTGCCGCAGTGCAGCCAGTACACCGATGGTGCCGTGAAGGGCGGTGGTCCGGTCGGCCAGAGAGAAAAAGGTGCGAACCGGGGGCATCTCCGGGTAGCCGGTCACCGACATGTGGCCGCTCATCGCCTGACCCACCG
>CAJWBT010000268.1 GCA_913020235.1 uncultured Chloroflexota bacterium | reverse complement strand
GAAGATGCGACCATCGTCATCACCGACAAGAAGGTTTCGGCCGTGTCCGACCTGCTTCCGGCCCTGGAGAAGCTGCTCCAGGTAGGCAAAAAGAACGTGGTGATCATCGGCGAAGACGTGGACGGCGAAGCGCTAGCCACCCTGGTGGTCAACAAGCTGCGGGGCACGCTGAACGTGGTCTCGGTCAAAGCCCCCGGGTTCGGCGACCGCCGCAAGGCCATGCTGGAGGACATCGCTATCCTGACCGGTGGTCAGGTGATCAGCGAAGAGATGGGAAAGAAGCTGGACTCGGCGGCTCTGGAAGATTTCGGCTTGGCGCGCCGGGTGAGTTCCACCAAAGACGAGACCACTATCGTTGAAGGGAAGGGCGCAGAGGACGCCATCCAGGCCCGCATCGGCCAGATCAAGGCCCAGATCGAGGACACAACCTCCGAGTTCGACCGGGAGAAGCTCCAGGAGCGGATGGCCAAGCTGTCCGGCGGCGTGGCCGTGATCAAAGTGGGCGCGGCTACCGAGGTCGAACTCAAGGAGCGCAAAGCCCGGGTCGAGGACGCCCTTTCGGCTACCCGCTCCGCGGTTGAAGAGGGGATCGTACCCGGCGGCGGCGTGGCTTTGGTTCGTGCCCAACGGGCCGTCGAGACCCTGAAAGGCCTTCCCGCGGATGAGAAGGTGGGCGCCGATATCATTCGGCGGTCGCTGGAGCAGCCGCTCAAGCTCATCGTGGAAAACGCCGGCTTCGAAGGAGCGGTGGTGCTGAACGAAGTGAAACAGCAGGCGGACGACTACGGCTACGACGCTGAGGTCGGCGAGTACGGCCCCATGCTGGAGCGAGGCATCGTGGACCCCGCCAAGGTGACCCGGTCGGCTCTCCAGAACGCCGCCAGCGTCGCCTCCATGATCCTTACCACCGAGTCGATCATATCCGAGATTCCTCAGGAAAAGCCGGCAATGCCCGGGATGCCACCGGGAGGGATGGACTACTAGCCGCCGGCAATCGACCTGTTGTGAAGGCGCCCCCAATTGGGTGGGGCGCCTTTACTTTTTGGGGAGGAACGCCGGCTTGGAAAGGTCTCTTCTCCTGCTAGTACTCAGTCAACTTAATATTGATAGTTGTCATTCTGACTGATCGAAGCGAAGAATTTCGTCGTTACGCTGAGATTCTTCGTCGCTCCGCTCCTCAGAATGACATTCTGTTAACGCCAAGTTGACTAAGCACTAGTGTGCTGTCTCGTGAACGGCTTTGCACCGGCGGAATTGGCGACATTCCCTCCCTTCGATCGTCTTTCCGGCGCAAGCCGGAATCCAGAAAAGCGCTAGCTGGATCCCCCTCCCACGGAAGGGCCGGTTTGACGGACCGGGCATCAAGCCATCTGCGAGACATCAGATTAGGGAATCGTAATCTCAGTGCCGGCGGAGGCATCCACCGTCGTGGGGTCTGTCACCCGGCTGGGGAGCCTGGCCTTGGGGAGGTTCCAGAACATGGCCGCCGCCATCAGATACAGAACAATGATGGGGATGAGGGCCCAGTAGTAGCTGCCGGAGGTATCGTACACCCAGCCCGCGAACACCGGCACGCCCATGGACAGAATGCTGTGTACCGTGGTGATCCCACCTCGGAGGGTTGCGAAGCTCTTGCGGCCAAAGTAGTCGCCGATGAGTGACCAGGAAAGGCCGCTGACGCCCTCCGCGAAGGCAAACAGCGCGGCGAAGATGAGAAGCTGCCACAGTGCTCCCCCGCTCACGAGGAGGACTCCCAGGCTGAGCGCGCCCAACAACATGGTGAGGGCGCATATCTTCTGTTTGGCCCACTTGTCACCCACCCAGCCGAGACCGATCCGGAGCGGGATGGTGGTAAAGGCCGTGAAAGCTACGATGAAGGCTCCGGTGGCTTCCGATTGGCCCCTCCACACCATGAGGGGCACCAGGTGCACGAACACCCCGGTGTGGGCCGCGATTCGCAGGCCCATGGCCAGCGCCAGAAGCCAGTAGGTTGGCGTCTTGAGCGCCTCCTTCGTCGTGAAGTCCACCGCCGTCACGTGGCGCTCGAACCGTTGCGAACTCGCGTCCAAGGGGCTCACAGCGGCAATGGACGGCGCCCGGTCTCCATCGGGCAGCAGGCCCATGGTTTCGGGGGAACGGCGTATCACTAGCGACAGGGGGATCACCACAGCTATTATCACGATGCCCGAGATGACGGCGCCGGTCCTCCAGCCCATGGTCAGCACCAAGAAGGCGACAGCCGGGGTGATGACAGCGCCGCCAATAGAGATGCCCATGGTCGCGAAGGACATGGCCAGGCCTTTACGGCGAACGAACCACTGATTGACCGCCGCCATGATGCCGTGGTTGAAGCCGGCATTCATTCCCATGGCGAGGACGCCGACATACACCAGGATGAACGTGAAATAGGTGTGGGTAAGGGACAGCAGAATGAACCCGATGCCGGCCAGAAGACCGCCGAAGGCTATCATCGTCCGGGGGCCCAGACGGTCCACCAGATACCCCGCTAGCGGCCCTTCAAGCCCCCCTTCCAGGCGGCCCAACCCGTAGGCGAATGAGGTTTGAGCCCGGCTCAGGCCCAGGTTGCTGGTTACCGGAAGAAAGTAGACGGAGAAGCCCATCCAGTAGGTGCCTCCCCCCAGGGCATTGAGGACGCTGCCCGCCGCTACAATCCACCAGCCGTAGAAGATCTTGCGGTCTGCCTTTGTACCGCCGGCGGCCGCTGGCCTATCCCTCATCCAGGTTCATCCCTCTCTTGGGCGTGGAAACCGGTGGCCTTTGCCGGGTGAATCCGCATCAGGCCGTCGGCTTCCGGCTCGATCACCCTTGTCGGGTGCCAGCAGCCTCCCTACTCGCGGTTCTTGTTTCAATACGCGGGACGTCTTCACCGCATCCGGTATTTGTAGCCGATGCCTTGCGCTCCCGGCATAAGCCATCGACCGGCTTAGCTCCCGAACAAGGGGCCAGTGACGTGAGCGCCGGATGTTCTACTATGGACGCAACGCGGTGAGGCGAAGCAGGTTGAGGGTATACAGGGCGGATCGTGTGCGGTCGGGCAAGCCTGGCCCCGCGAAGTTGTACTCCCGATGTCCGACGCCCCGGCTCGAGCAGACGGAAATGTAGGTCCGGCCCGCGCTCAGGTTCTCGGTGGCCGCTTGGGTATCCGGCACCGCGTGTACCGCCACTCCCAGGTCTGCCCCGGCATGTGCTCTGATGGCGGCGGCCAACTGGTCCGCGAGGCTGGCCCCGTCCTGCGCCAGCTCTTCGTAACGGCCCGCCGCGCCGTTGGCCTCCAGGATGCCCCGCAAGACGGCTCTTCCCCTGCCAACGGTCCCCCCCAAGAACAGAGGACCGGCAGCATCCTGTAGGTATTGGGCAACGATGCCGGCGGTAAGGCCCTCGTAAGAGGCCACGGTCAGCTTCGAGCCCCGGTTCAGCAGATCACCCACTACGTCCTGCAACGTCTGGTCATCGGTCCCGAAAACATGGTCCTTCAAGAGTTCCCTGGCCTCTCGCTCCAAG
This sequence comes from uncultured Chloroflexota bacterium, assembly GCA_913020235.1. Next base: position 331 of record CAJWBT010000268.1, on the reverse strand, counting down.
GGTGCGATGAGACCTTCGGCCTCCTCCCGGTTGGCGGCCTTGGCGGTAATGCGCACGTCCACCTGGCCGGGATGGGCCAGCACCCCTACCGTCGGGTTCTTGGAGTTGGCGATGAGGTGGCCGACCAGATCGTCCACCGAACTCTCTCCCAGGTCGGCCACCTTGAGGACCCGGGAGTATATGGCCTCGGATAGACCGAACTTCCGCCGCAGGTAAGGGATGACTTCATTGTCGAAAAGCCACTTTAGCTCGAAGGGTACACCGGGCAAGCAGATCACCACCGCCCTGGGGTCTTCCACGATGAACGAGGGGGCCGTGCCGTTGGGGTTCT
>CAJWBT010000267.1 GCA_913020235.1 uncultured Chloroflexota bacterium | reverse complement strand
ACCAAACGAAGATTGGTATCCGGGACCAGGTCATTCCCGGAGCTCGGAAGAGGATGATCGTAACCACGAAGTTGAGGCCGCCCAGGATGGAGGAGAAGCCGAAGGTCAGAAAGGCCAGCAGGACGAGTAGCTGACCGGAGGAATTGAGCACGCTCAGCGGGGGATAGGCGGTCCAGCCGGAGTCGAATCCTCCCATCAATGGCGAGAGCAACAGCAAGATGGCCACCGGCGGGACAATCCAGAAGCTGAGGGCGTTGAGCCGGGGAAATGCCACGTCCTCGGCGCCAATCATGAGAGGCACCAGGAAGTTGCCGAACCCTCCAATGATGGTGGCCACGGCCACGGCGATCATCATGATGCCGTGGAGGCTCATGGTGGTGTTGAAATCGTTGGACCCCAGGACGACCTTGCCGGAGTCCATCAGCTCCACCCGGATCAGCATCGCCAGGGCCCCCGCCAGCAGGAGGAACACGACGAAGGTGACCAGGTACTGGAGGCCGATGACTTTGTGGTCGATGTTGTAGCGGAAGTAACGCTGCCAGCCGGTAGTCGGGTACTCCTTGGGGGAACGGCCGGCCCACTCCCTGGCCCACACGCCCCAGAGGCCCACGCCCAAGAGCCAGCCGATGAGGCCGAAGACGTACCCGACGGCGATGAGGGGCTCCGCCACCCAGGGGTCATTGCCCATCCATTGCCGGATACCCGCGGCCATTCCGCTTCCGAAGAGGAAGCCCACGCCGCCGAAGGCCCCCCCTCTCAACAAAGGCAGAAACGCCATCGCCATCCTCATACTCCTAGCGGGCCAGCGACGCGCTGGGCTTGTTCTCGGCCACCCAGGCCTCGAACTCTCCGGGTTCCACCACGCGGACGCTGGCTCGCATGTCGGCGTGGCCCGGGCCGCACAGCTCGGCGCACTGGAGCCGGTAGCCGGGATCGTCATCGAAGGTGCCTATTCTGTCGGGCGTCGCATAAACGAAGGTCTTCTGCCCGGGCACCGCGTCTATCTTCATCCGGAAGGCGGGCACCCAGAAAGCGTGGAGCACGTCGGTGGCGGAGACCTCGAATCGTACCTCCCGCCCTATGGGCAGCACCAACTCCGTGGTGGTCACCCCCTGTTCGGGGTAGGTCATGATCCAGATCCATCGGCTGCTTTGCACCTGGACCACCAGTTGCTCCTCGGCATCGGTGTGGTCCCGCAGATCCAGGAGGCCAAGGGTGCCCGGAAAGATGATGAGCACGACGGTGAGGAGTGAAGTGACTGTAAACCACCCGATCACAACCCCCCTGTTGGTGTGAATGGGAGGCCCGTCTTCTAGCTGGTCACCCCGCTGGCGGAAGCGGAGAATGCTGTAGATCACCGCGGCCAGCACGAACGCGATCACCGGGACGGACATCACCACCAAGGCATAGAAGGCGTCATCGACGATTTCGGCCTCTCTCGCCGCGGCCAAGGGGAAGTAGTCCCAGGTTACCGCCAGAACCTCGCCCACCGCGGTCAGGACGGCCCATAAGAGGAACGCCAGCAGGGCATGTGTCTTCACCGCGCGCCTCCTGAAGCGTCCGGGAATCTGATCTGCCGGTCTGACGGGTATCGTGGCGCCGCCTGGTTCCGAGGGCCTTTTGATGCGATCCGGGCCTTGAGGCGGGGCCAGATGGCGGCGCCGATGCGCGTTGTTTCGCCCGATCAGAATTGAAGGATACTTTAGCATGCGAGAACGGCCGGGAGCAACTGGGCCGAGGGCGCCCGGCGCCCAGTTGGTGGCTGCGCTCCCGCCACCTGGTGCGCCTGAAACCAAGCTCCTTTACCTTTTTGGAGAGCCTGGGGGACTCTGTCCGGAGGCCGGGCAGCACGAGAGGCGTATCTTGGGGAGCGTTCCGTCAACACCGGGCCGGCGCTTGAGTCGGGCAGGCTCCGGTGGTCATTATTTCCCGGACCTCGGCGTGACCGTGGAATGGCTTGACGCAAGAAAGAAGACGGACCCGCGGGCTCCAAGGTATAATGGGGCGTCCGGCCTGGGAAGCCTGCCGCACGGTAGACGGGTGAGGCCGGGGAAGGAAGGGAAATGGCTAAGGTGTTGATCCAGGCGTCACCCAGCCAGGTTTTTGAAACGATGTGCGACCTCACCCGCCACACCAAGTGGGCGGCCCACGAAGTCACCATAAAGGCCGGGCAGGAGGGCCCACCCGCCGTTGGAAACACGTACACCTCGTCCCATGCCAGGTCCGAGGAGCCCGACCGGCTGACTGTAACCGAGCTGACACCGGACGAACGTTTCGGGTTTCACGTGGTCATGCCCAACGGTTGGGAGCTTGATTTCGTAATGACCGCCGAGCCGCAAGGGGATGGGACCCTGGTCACCCGGAGAGCCAAAATGGGCAAGATGCCGGCCGCATCGTTCCTGGCGAAGCTGCTGGTCCCCTTAATAGGGAACATCCACGAGAAGAAATTCCTGGACAATATGAAGGCGGAGCTGGAGGGGTCTCGCTCCTCCTGACCCCCTCCATGTCGCTTCCCCTTTGTTAGGGAGAGCGATAATCCCTCCTCCCTCTATGACGGGAAGGGCAGGCCCGTCCTGAGCCTGCGAAGGGATGGGGGCGATTGAGCTACTGCCAGTTCTTGGCCTTGGGTAGATGTTGGGCTCCCCGGGCCCTCTCCACGTGCTTGACCGCTATGTTGAAGGTGCCCTCCCGGCGGGAAATTGTCCCCTTTACTATCAGTACAGACTCCCGCAAGGTCAGCCGGTAACGCTCGTATACCTTGGGCCACACCACCAAGGGGATGTGCCCAAACTCGTCTTCCAGGGTGACAAACACGGTCTTGCCCAGGGGGCGCTGCCGGCGGATTGCCAGGCCGGCTACGGTTACCTCTGCACCATCGGCCAAATCCAGAACTTCCCGGCTGCTCAGGACTTCTGGGGGCAGGTGGGGCCGCAGCCTGGCCATCAGGTGCCCCGCCGGATGGAGGCCCAGGGTGCGGTACTCATCGAGCATTACTTCCCACCCGTTCTGAGGAGGCAGCTCGGCCATGTCCTGCTCGACGGGAAGAGGGAGCGCCAACTGATAGTCGCCGGGCCCGGACTTCGTGGGCCCAGACTTCTTAGGCCCGGACTTCGTGGGATGGTAGCGCAACCCCACCTCCCACAGCGCCGCCCTGCGGCTCGGCGTGCCGACTGCCGGCCATGGTTCGACGGGCTTGTCCTGGGCATGGGCGAAGGGCTCAGGACGAGCAGGTTTGGCAAGCCTGCCCTCGAATCTATCCTGTGGTAGGGGCGATTGGCCAACCGCCCCTACACCGGCGGAGGGCTCACCGAAATCTCTCCTAGCCTTCCCTTTAGGTCTTGCCTCAAAAGTACCCTGGAATATGTCACCCCGAGTGAAGCGAGGGGTCTGGGGTGGTGGGTCCAGGCTGCCAAGGAGGAACCCCGCACCAGATTCCTCGTCGCTTCGCTCCTCGGAATGACAGTTTTGAGGCAAAGCCCCCTTTTTGTAAAGGGGGGTTGGGGGGATTTCCCCCGTTCGCCCTGAGCCTGTCGAAGGGCGGTCCGGCGTCAGCGAGTCGAAGGCCCCCGCTGCCACCAGGTTTTCGACGGCCTCCCGCTGTAACCTGGTCCGCTCCATGGCATCGGCAAGGCTGTTGAAGGGGCCATCTCGCTCCCTTGCCCGGACAATCGATTCCGCCGCGGCCTCACCCACTCCCCTCACCCGCAAGAACCCCAGCAACAGGGACTCGTCCTTGATGACGCACTTTTCGATGCTGGCATTGATGTCGGGGTTGAGCACGGTGATCCCGTGCCGTTTGGCGTCCTCTTTCAAGGTCTCCAGGTTGTAGAACCCCATGGGCTGCTGGTTGAAGATG
>CAJWBT010000266.1 GCA_913020235.1 uncultured Chloroflexota bacterium | reverse complement strand
CTCGCTTGTTCTCTTTGGGTCAACGTCAGTCCTTCCATGACTGACATTTTCCCTCAACTGTTAGCTACTGACCCAATCGTATGTCATCGACACCCCACTGGTACACTTTCACTCCGCCCTTGACACACGCTTTTATCCGCATCATGAAAAAGGCCGGGCTGGAGGGTATAAGGATGCATGATCTCCGTCATACCCATGCGACTTTGATGATGAAACAAGGCGTCAACCCGAAGATCGTCCAAGAGCGATTAGGTCACAGTAGCTTCGCCGTCACCATGGACGTTTATAGCCACGTGGTGCCAGGGTTACAAGAGGCCGCAGCCCTCGGGTTTGACCAAGGGGTGCGTAGGCACAAAAATGCGGACCAACAGGTCGGCGCCGGTGAGCGCGGTTAGCAAAATGTTAGCAAAACCCGGAAAGAGGCCCAAGCCGAAGGCCCCCGGCAGATGCCAGGGGCCTCTTTTTAGCTTCAAAATGTGGCGGAGAGAGTGGGATTCGAACCCACGATACCCGGAGGTATACCGGTTTTCGAGACCGGCGCTTTCGTCCGCTCAGCCATCTCTCCCTTTGGCATTCTATATCTAATGCAGCCCTTTTTCCATGCCCATCCATCGGCCCAAGGACTACTCCGCAAACGCTTTGCTAACCGGGTGTTGGCGCCAACTCCCCGGCCACCCCCGGTAGAGATGAAGAGGGCCGGGACATTGTCCCGGCCCTCTTCGGTTGGAGCATTCACGTGTGGAGCATTCACGTGCGCCCGTTGATTGATGACGGATGAGGTTTCGCAAACAAGTATGTGGTAAATCTCATGCGGCCACCCCACTCGCTAGAACAGAACGGCCACGGCGTTGGGTCCGTGGCCGTCCCGCGCATCATGGTCGTTGATGCCTTGGGTTTCGGCGTTGGCACTGCCGGCCGGTCCAAGGGCTTTAGCCGGCAACTCCCAAGTGGTCGACCGAGACTTCCTCCAGGCCCAGATCGTTCCTTTTCCCGAGCCTCTGGCGCAGAGTGCCCGCGTACCCTCCGGCCCGGGACGCGAGCAAATGCCGTGTCTCCCTGCCGGGTTTCGGCGCAAGCAGCAGGCCGGCGACGGCGCCAGCCACCGCTCCAGCGATCAGTCCGGTGGTCAGTTTGGTGCTCTTCTCCATCATCGTTCCTCCTCTCTCGTGGCCGGTGTTGCTAAACCGGCCCTAACACTCATTAGACTACCCTCCGCATTACTGGGGAATTACCCGGAAATTACCTGATCATTACGTGGGGAGCCCTGTGCGACCGGCGCCGGGCCGCCTCGCCGTCGGCGTGCGATCTGGGTCTCATGACGCGAGCAGTCACCGCGGTCCGCCGGCATTCCGGTGGGGGCTAAGCGTTCACCCAAGGGCCATCGCCGGGCTCGGGTTGTGGGAGGCATGCCGTGGCGGCAGCCCAGAAGGGGTTGTCAGTTCGCCAGAATCCGGTTATAGTGTGGTGTGAATCGGATGAATACTAGGCGAAATCCGTCTGGCCAGCTACCAGAAGGGTTTCGCCGGTGGATGTGGAGTACTTATGGTGACTCAGCAGGAACTTGTAGATAGGCTGCGGAATTGGTCAGTCCGGGTAACGCCGCAGAGACTGGCTATCGCCGAGGCGGTCCTCAACTCCACCGACCACCCCACCGTACAGCAGATATACGACCGGGTTCGTGATCATTTCCCTTCGATGACCCTGGCGACGATCTATTCCACCCTTGCGGTGCTGGGAAGGACCGGCCTGATACAGGAGTTGCCCTTTCCCAGGATGTCCCGGTACGAGCCGAACATGGACCCCCACGTCAACCTGGTGTGCATCCAATGCGAGAACGTGATGGATGCCGAAGCGGGAGACGAGGCGGTGGTCCGGCTTCGGGACCGGGTCCTGAGCGACTCGGACTTCGAGGTCGCCTGGCAGCGGGTGGACTTCTACGGCTGGTGCCCGTCCTGTTCCGCCACCAAACGCCAGGCAAACGGCGCAAAGGTCAAGGTAGCCAGCCGGTAACGCCACCGGGCCGCGATCAGGCCGGAGCCTGGCCCGGTCGGCAGCTGATAGCTGTGCCCGTTCCTCATCCCCTTTCCTCGGGCTAGTGGACGATGATCACTGGCATCATTGGCGTGACCCTCTGGACCGGCGACCTGGAGCGGATGTTCCGCTTCTACCACGACACCCTCCGGCTGCCTCTTCACTCTCGCCACGAAGATTTCATCGCCTTCGAGCTGGGCGAGGTCCGCTTCAACATCGGCCTCCACGACCAGGTCCGCGGCCCAGCTCAAGACCCCTACCGGGTCATGCCCCACCTGGGGGTAGACGACATCCACGGGGAGTACCGGCGGCTGAACGAGGCGGGAGTGGAGTTCATCCGTCCGCCGGAGCAGGAGCATTGGGGTGGCTGGATCGCCACCCTCAAGGACCCCGACGGCAACATCTTGCAGCTACTGCAGCTGCCGTAAAGGGGGGACCGGGCCTCACACCAGCAGCATCGCATCCCCGAAGCTGTAGAACCGGTACCCCTGGCTGATCGCCTCCCGGTAGGCCCGCAGCACTCGCTCCCGGCCGGCGAAGGCCGACACCAGCATCAGCAGGGTGGACCGGGGCAGGTGGAAGTTGGTGATCAGGGCGTCCACCAGCCGGAACTCGTGCCCCGGTAGGATGAACAGCCCGGCCTGGCCGCTGCACGGCACGACGCGTTTCCGGTCTCCCTCCGCCATCCGCTGCGCCACCTGCTCCAGCACCCGCACCGAGGTGGTCCCCACGGCGATAATCCGGCGTCCCTCGGCAAGGGCTCCGTTCAGAATGCCGGCAGCCTCTTGGCCCAACTCGTAGTACTCGGTGTGTATTGTGTGCTCCGCCGGGTCTTCGCTCTGCACCGGGCGGAAGGTGTCCAGGCCCACGTGGAGGGTCACGAAGGCCGGCTCGACCCCGGCATCCTTCAGCCGTTCCAGCAGCGGCCCCGTGAAGTGCAGGCCGGCGGTGGGCGCCGCCGCGCTGCCCGGATGGCGGGCGTAGACCGTCTGGTACCGCTCCGGGTCATCCAGCCGCCGGTGAATGTAGGGCGGCAGGGGCATCTCTCCCAGCCGGCCGATGTTTTCCTCCGATTCCAGACGCACCGTCTTGATGCCGTCGGCGTGGGAGGCGAGAACTTCCACGTCAAATCCACCCTTCTCCCCCCTTTCCAAAAGGGGGGCCGGGGGGGATTTCCCGCCATCACTGGGAGACAGCACGAAAGAATCTCCCCTTGGGCCAAGAGAGGCCGCGGCCTGTCTAGGCTGGTCCAGGACTATCCGGACGCCCGGACGCAGCCGCCGCCCCGGCTGCGCCAAAGCCTGCCAGACGCCGGGACTTTCCCGGCGCAGCAGCAGGAGTTCGACCTTGCCGCCCGTGTCCTTGCGGTGGCCGTGCAGCCGGGCCGGAATGACCCGGCTCTGGTTGAACACCATCACGTCGCCGGGACGGACGTACTCGGGTAAGTCACGGAAACGGCGGTGCTCGGTCCGGCCGGTGGTCCGGTCCAGCAGCAGCAGCCGGGACGAGTCCCTGGGTTCCAGGGGTGTCTGGGCGATCAGCTCCGGAGGAAGGTGGTAGTCGAAATCACTGGTGCGCATGGTCAAAACAGCTATCAGCCTTCAGCAGTCAGCCGTCAGCCCAATCCCCTGAAAGCTGATAGCTGACCGCTGACCGCCTTCAGCTCCCGTGTATGCTGATCCGCGCCGCGGCCAGCGTGTTGACCAGCAGCATGGCGATGGTCATGGGCCCGACTCCGCCGGGCACGGGGGTGATGGCCTCGGCCTTCTCCGACACAGCCTCGAAGTCCACGTCGCCCACTAGGCGATAGCCCCGCTTGCGGGTGGCGTCCTCCACCCGGTTGATGCCCACGTCGATGACCACCGCACCCTCCCGGACCATG
>CAJWBT010000265.1 GCA_913020235.1 uncultured Chloroflexota bacterium | reverse complement strand
AGGCTCTCGGGAGATTCGCCCTCCCGGGGGGTCACATAAGCCATTCACCACTCCTAAACCAGCATTGGCCGGCGGTCTCGCCCCAACCGCGGACCACTGCCCGCGAACACAGGCATCCAGCTAGCCCACCAACCAGAAGCCACTCCGGGGTATGACCACGAAATGCTCGGGCGAAAGCGGACTTTCCGAAGCTTCCAATAAGATAATCTACCACACGGGACGAGACCAGGCAACCGCCCCAGGCACGGCGGATACGGCCATCGGAGAAACCCTGGCGCTGCGTTGCCTGTAAACGGAGCGCCGGCAAACGGCAAGCCCGCCCTGTTGCCCTAGCTCAACTCCGCGGCCCTGTGTATACTGAGCACAAGAGAGTTGCTCGGCGGGTCCGATTGGCCCTCCGGCGGGGATATGCTAAATGAGCAGCAGCGCTGGGCCGCAAAGAGAGACCGAACTACTCAAACTGCAGGTCCAAACTTTCTACCGGCTTAACCGGTTCATCAGCTCCATCAATAACCTGGATGAGCTGCTTGACCTCATCATGCGAGAGGCCGAAGCGGCGGTCGGAGCCGAGGCCAGCTGTATCGCCCTTTACGAACCGTCGGACGGGCGGCTCCACATGCAATTCACCTCCGGGGAGGAGAGCGAGGCGGTCCGGCATCTGAGCGTTGCCATCGAGCAGGGCATTATGGGCACGGCGGCCTCAAGAAACACCTTACTCCGGGTTGACGATGCGCAGCAGGACCCCCGGTGGGACCCTTCCGCGGATAAGAAGACCGGTTTCAACACCCGCACCATCATGGCCACCCCCATAAGGCGTCGAGACCAGCTCCTGGGCGTCCTGGAGGTGATCAACAAGCGGGGAGACCCACGGTTTACCGAGTTGGACGGCCATGTGCTGGAGGTGGTGGCAAACCAGGCGGCCATTGCCATAGAGAACGCCCGGCTTTTCGAGAAGATGGTCCAGTCCGAGAGATTATCGGTGATCGGCCGGATGTCGGCGTCTATCATCCACGATCTGAAGAAGCCCATGGCGGTCATTCGAGGCTTCGCCGAAATTTTGGGCAAGCCGGAGCTGGAACCGGAAAAGCGGGAGGCGTTCTCTGCCCTGATCCTGGAGGACGTGGACCGGTTCTTGGACATGACCCAGGAGTTGTTGGACTACTCGCAGGGCAACATCCGCGCCAGGCCGGAAGAGGTTTCGCTGGGAGATTGGCTGGAGAGCATCGCCCCGTTCCTACGGGAAGAGTTTGCCGGGTTCAACGTGGAGCTGGCGATGGACCTGGGCTACCGCGGGCCCGTGTGGATCGACACAGAGCGGATGCGCCGGGTTCTGATCAACATCGCGGGCAACGCCGCCGACGCCATGCCGGGCGGCGGGGTTTTCACCCTGGCAACGAGCCTCGACGGCGACTTCTGGGAGCTGGAGGCGCGGGACACCGGTACCGGAATTCTTCCGCAGCTGAGGCCTCGGATATTCGAGCCGTTCGTGACTTCGGGCAAGGACCGCGGCACCGGCCTCGGTCTGGCCATCGTACGCGAGATCGTGGAAGGCCACGGAGGCACCATCCGGGTGGAAAGCTGGCTTCCCGACGAGGAGGAGGGTCAGGACCCCGGATCGGTGTTCCGCATCAGAATGCCTTCCGGCCCTCCGGCGACACCGGAAATCCCGGAGTGATCCGTCAGTAATCCGGGCCCCGGTGGCGACTCATCGGGTCCCCGGCCGATGGCGGCTAAAAGCCAAAGCCCTATTACCTAACCGTGAGATTCACTACCACTGCTCGAGCGGCCTTGACCAGGTCCTGGGGAGCGATCATGATTTCGTGTCCCCAAGCTCCGGCGCCCACGCCCAACACGTCCTCGTTCATCAGCGAAGCGTCGATAAATGTCCTGAAGCCGGGCGGCTGCCAGTGAAAGGGAGGAATTGACCCGATCTGGTAGCCGGTGACCTCCTTCACCGTTTCAGGCCCCGCCAACCTGATGTTCCGGGAACCAATCGCCTTCTTCAAATTCCCGGAAGCAGCGTTCTTATCTCCGCCGAGCATGACCAGGACCCGCTCCTCCGTGCCCGTTTCAAAAATCAGGGTCTTGACCATCAGGCCCTGACCGCATCCAAGGGCGCGGGCAACGCTGGCCGCACCCTTCTCCGTATCGGGGGAAAAGGTCAGCCTCTCGTACAAGATTCCCAGGCCGTCCAGAAACCGGTGCGCCGGGAGATTCACCCGTTGACCTCCAGCTTGGGACTCTCCAATACGGTGGTGCTGCCCCGGCCTCAGTCCCAACGTGGGTTCGCAGTCCCGCCAGGTGAGCGATAGCCGCCACTGGCGGGGCGCCTCGCGGTCCTCATCTTCCCGGCGGCTCGAAAAAGCCCTCTTTTATCAACATAGGCATGACGCCGCCCGCATCGGCGATGTCCCTGAGGACTTCGGGCAGCGGGTTGCCTGTCATAGTAGTGCCCTGGGTAAGGTTCTTGATCTCGCCCCCGGCCCAGTCGACCTGGGCGATATCCCCCTCATCGAAGAAGCCCGCCACTCCGGGGGCCGGAAGCACGGGAATCCCGAAATTGATGCAGTTGCGCATGCCCAGGCCGTTTACCGTCTCCGCCAGAATCCCGGCGACTCCCAGGCCCGCGAAGATCCTCCCGATGGCCCGGCCCGACCCGGTGGCAAAATTGCGGCCCCCCACGATCAAGTCGCCCGGCTGGACCTCCCCGGACCAGCCGGGGCGGTTGGCGGAGAAGCAGAACGACGGCTGCTCCGCCGCGGGCTTGATGAAAGCCACGTTGGGAAAGATGAGGTCCGTGTTGATGTCGTCTCCGAACTTCCAGACCCGGCCCCCTGTTGTATTCGATGTATTCGACATGATGCCTCCGGACAAAATCTGCGGTCCAGGCGCGCTCCCGCCCTCCACGGGTCGGCGTTCCCTCAAAAGTACTGCGGAATATGTCAGCCCAAGTGAAGCGGGGGGTCTGGGGCGATGCGTCCAGGCTGCCAAGGAGGAACTCCGCACCAGATTCCTCGTCGCTTCGCTCCTCGGAATGACAGTATTGAGCCAAAGCCTTACAGGTCCCGGGGGTCCGTAATCACGCCCTTTATTGCGGAGGCGGTTACCGCCGCCGGAGAGCCCATGTATATCTCGGCCTTGGTACTGCCCATACGGCCCTGAAAGTTTCGGGTGCTCGAAGTGATGCATACCTCGCCGTCCGCCAAGAGTCCCATGTGTCCTCCATAGCAGAGGCCGCAGGTGGAGTTGGTGAACAGCACATTTGCCGCCAGAAGAGTCTCCACGTACCCCGCGTTCACCGCCTCCCTGAAGATGTTCTGGCTGCCCGGAGTGACGATAAACCGGGTCCCAGGGGCTATCTGGCGTCCTTTCAACATATCGGCGACCAGGGCGATATCCTCCAGCCGGCCGTTGGCGCAGGAGCCAACGAAGGCCTGGTCGATCTTGGTGCCGGCCACCTCCCGGATGCCAACCACGTTGTGAGGCACCCTTCCCGGCAGAACCACCTGGGGTTCCAGGGCGCTGAGGTCGATAGTGATGGTGTCGCTGTACTTGGCGTCCGGGTCGGGGGCCACGGGCTCGAAGGGGGACTGGGCCCGGCCCTTCAGGTAGGCTTCGGTGACCGCGTCGTAGGGGAAGATGGAGAACTCGGCAGAAACCTCCGCGGACATGGTGGTGATGGTGAGGCGCCCCGGCATGCCCATGCTATGAACACCGTCGCCATGCCACTCCAGGTTCCGGTTGGCGAAATCGCCGTATTCTCCTCCCAGGTAATGAATAACGTCCCTGGGATAGACCCGCTCCGGCAGCTCGCCTTCGAGAACAACTTTGGTGGTAGTCCCCAGCATGTACCAGGTCTGGCCCTTGCAGATGACATACATCATTTCAGCGCCGCCAAGGCCCCGGGCCAGGCAGTTGATGGCTCCGGCGGAGCAGGTGTGGG
>CAJWBT010000264.1 GCA_913020235.1 uncultured Chloroflexota bacterium | reverse complement strand
AGCGGCGGGACCCTCGCTTAATATTGCCCCCATCCTGTCCAACTGATGGGGTCCACTTCAGACAGCCCTCGCCCGGTTCCACCGGAGGCGTGGCGATGGAGCGGAGTTTGCAGCCCGGCGCGCGGCTCTGCTGCGGGAAACGTCAGCACTCCAGGCGGCGGCCAAGGGGCGCGACGGGGGTGGACAGCAATCCACCGGGGCCGGTGGGCCTGGCAAGGAGCAACTCCGCAACCTGTCAGGCCGGGGCAGGGAGAAATGGGACCACGCCGTTACGGGCCCTTTGGTAAAAGCGAGGCCCGGCAGGTTTACTACCGGGCCCGAACCGCCTGCCAGGATACCAGCAGGACCTCTAGCCTATTTCTAGTTTTGAGCCTGCCACTTCTTGCCGACTTCGTCGGGTTTCATCATGCGAAAGGTGCGCGTTCTTTCCAACAGGCGTCCGTCTTCATCAATGGCGGTGGCCTCGACGACCACGTACGGCTTGTCGCGCCGCCAGTACTTGTCGGAGATTCGGCTGGTGACCTTGATCTTTTTGCCGGGTATGGGCGGGTTGTAGAATTCCAACTCAGACCCGGCGTTGACTCCGGCGGTGTTCTCCTGGAAGGCCATGAAAAATGCCGAACTGTCGTGCCTGGCAGCCAGGGTCGGGAAAGGCGCTTCATCATCCTCAACCGCCCGCCGGAACCCATCCAGCATCTCTTGGGTCAGGTCGTACTCGTAGGACAGCAAATCTTCGCCAATCTGGGCCTTCTCGAAATCGAAATCCCTTTGTCGCGAACCTGACATACGCCTCGGACCCTCCTTGGAGCATAGTGCACGAATACCTATAACATGCTCCTGGGAGGTAGTCAACGAGACTCCTTTGCAGACCGGCCAGGTCCTCTACCAGGCCCACGTCGGTCCCGGAGCTGCCAAAACCCGACCATAGGAGGTTGGGTCACACCCAAACTCTACTATCGCGGGCCGGAATTCAGTGGTAGAATCGAAGCGGTCGATTGATGCCGCCACCGCTTCGGTCCGCGGCTCCTTATTTCTCCGCCACGTTCACTCTGGCCTGAGGCGGAGCGAAATCTTGCCCAGCGCCAGCCCCCTTTGGCTCAGACCTCCGGTGGGCCCAATATGAGGGACAATATCGCCGGCGGGCCGGTATCGGGCGCCAACACGTTTTCCAACTAGTCCTGCAGCCCTTGACGGGGAATTTCGGAAGCCCATATAATCACTTGCACGGAGTGTGGTCCATCTATGCCTAAACGCACTTATCAACCCAAAAAGCGCCGCCGGGCCCGAGTTCACGGGTTCCGGGCCCGCTCTAGCACGTCCGACGGCCGGGCCGTATTGCGGCGGCGGCGGTTCAAAGGACGCCACCGGTTGACAGTCTAAGTCCCGGTTCCAGCCGATGCAACGCAGGTCCCGCCTGACTGGAAGCAAGCAGTTTTCCCAGATCCACCGGAACGGCAGCAGCGCAGCCAATCGTTTACTGGTCCTCCGTTTCCTCGCTAATGGACTCGACCAAAGCCGTTTTGGGTTCATGGTTAGCAAGCGGATCGGGAACGCGGTGGTCAGGAACCGGGTGAAACGCAGGCTGCGTGAAGCGGTCCGGCGAAACCGGGTCAAGGCTGGCTGGGACGCCGTGTTCATTGCCCGTAGGGGGACGGAAAGGGCCGATTACCGGGAACTGAGCCAGGCCGCCGACAACCTGTTGAGACGAAGCCATTTGGTGGACGGCGAAGGCGGCACCGCCAACGCAGGCGCCACCGCGAGATTTCCTGAATGAAGCACGTCGTGCTCCAGGCCATCCGGTTGTACCAAAGGGCCGTGTCGCCTTTCCTGCCTTCGGTGTGCCGGTATACCCCGTCCTGTTCCCATTACACGCAGGAGGCTGTCGAAAAGCACGGACCCGTCAAGGGTGGCTGGATCGGGGTGAAGCGTCTCGCCCGCTGCCGCCCCCTGGGCGGAAAAGGATACGACCCGGTACCATGACTCTTATGAATGCAGTCTTCTCTTAACTTGTTGCAAAGCTCCGATTACGTTCGCCCCGCATTCCAAACCTGTCCAGCTGCCAGGCCGGCGCCAACAAAGGCGAAGCGGGCCAAACTGGGCTTGATCCTGCTTGGGTTCCTCGCGCTGGTTCTGCTGCTGAGCGCTTGCACCGGCGGCCGTCTGCGCGGTTCCAGCACCGGGTGGTCTCCTGCCCTGTCCAGCGACGGAGTCGTGTACGTTGGGACCAAGAACGGGCAGGTCAAAGCCCTTGAGGACGCAGGCTTCGAAGGCCTGCGGGTCAAATGGACCTATTGCGTCGAATGGAAATCTGCGGCCAGGGTGGATTGTCAGCGGGGGCTCGGGGGTGTTTACGACTCCCCTGTAGTGGGCGCGGGCCTGGTGTACATCAGCGGGGTGGACGGATACCTCTACGCCCTCGACAGAGAGTCTGGAACGGTGCAAGACAAGGGCTGGCGCCGCCCGGTGGGACAAGGCCCGGAGCTGCAGCCTCTGATATCCGGGCCGGCGCTGGACCTGGACCGGAACCTGGTCGTGGTAGGCTCAGAGGACGGCAATCTGTACGCCTTCGACTCGAGGCCGAGAACCTTTGAAGGGGGGACCACCGACCCACTACGCTGGATTTTCACCACCGGCGACAAGATATGGTCGACTCCGGTCATCCGGAACGGGGTCGTTTACTTCGGTTCCCACGACCGCAACGTTTACGCCGTGGACCTTTCCAGCGGCGAGGAGTTGTGGCGATTCAGCACCGGCGGGACGGTGGCCGGGCGTCCGCTGCTCTTTAACGACCTGGTGATTGCCGGCTCGTTCGATAAGATTCTCTACGCCCTCGATGCCCGTGATGGCACCCTGCGCTGGCAGATCGAGGGGGCCAACTGGTTCTGGGCCGGCGCTGTCGCCGACGAGAAGACCATCTTCGCTCCGTCCATGGATGGCAACGTTTACGCCATCGACGGCAATGGCACCGTGCTCTGGAAGCACGACATGGGTTCCCCAATCGTGTCCCGGCCGGTGCTGGTGCCCCGCGGCTTGGCAGTGGCGGGGAAGAACGGGAAAGTCAGCTTGCTGAACACCAATCAAGCCGCCATCGGGCTCAAGCGGGAGATTTCAGCCTTGTTCCTCCGCGACTCGGAGGTCAAGGCGCCGCTCTTTGCCGATGGGGAAGCCGTATTCGTGGGCGCACAGGACGGTACGGTGACCCGCGTCAACATGGCCACCCAACGCGAGGTCTGGTGTTTCGACGCCACCACCTCCGGCAGCGCTCAAGAGTATAGGGATATCCAATGCGATTAGTCCGAACCCTTTCGTGGTGAGGTAGGGCTCTTTGGAAGCCTTCGATTTCATCTGGACCGAATTCATTATCAGGCCGATGCTCAACACCCTGATGGTGTTGTACTCCATCAGCTTCCAACAGATGGGCATCGCCATAATTTTGTTCACCATCCTGGTCCGGCTGGTGACTCTGCCCCTCACCCTGAAGCAGATCCGCCAGATGCGGGCGATGAGCCTGCTACAGCCCAAGCTGAAGGAACTCCAGACCCGCTACGCCAAGGACCGTGCCCGCATCTCCCAGGAGACCATGCGGGCCTACAAGGAGGCTGGGGTCAATCCCATCGGTTGCTTGGGGCCGCTGGTGGTGCAGATGCCGATCCTCATCGGGCTGTTCCGCGTGCTGATCCAGACCTTGTTCGCCAAGCCCGACGATCTGGTCGGGCTTTCGGAGAAGTTGTATTCCTGGATCCCGCTGTTTCCAATCTACTCGTCCGCCCCCCTAGACCCCGGTTTCTTGTGGCTGGACCTGGCCGAGCCGGACCCGACCAGCGTGATGATCCCCATCATGGTGTTCGTCAGCACCTGGGTCCAGCAGAAGATGACCATGACCCCCGCAACGGACCCGCGGCAGCAGGGCAATCAGACCATGATGCTATGGATGATGCCGCTGC
>CAJWBT010000263.1 GCA_913020235.1 uncultured Chloroflexota bacterium | reverse complement strand
ACCTGGGCGCCATCCGGGGCTTGACGCTGCCGGTCCAGGTCGGAGGCCAGGCGTTTGGGCCGGTCCTGTCTGGGTTCATGTTCGACGCCACCGGTAGCTATCGAGGGGCCTTTTTCCTGTTCGCCGCCGCCGCATTACTGGTGTCCTTGACGGTGCTTGCCGGTACCCCGCCGAAGAAACGGCCGGCCAGGGGGTCGTGATCCAATCAATTGCCAGTCCCGGCCGGCAATTGTGTATACTAAGGCGTCTTGTCCCAGCCATTGCAGAAAGCCCCTCTGTCAACCGGCGGGAGGAAAGCCCCGTCCGGCTTGGCCGCTGACTCACTCCGGGCCTTGGCCGGTGGCCCTGCTCGACCAAATCACAGGCGGGCCGACGAGGGGCCGGGATGCGGCGGGGCCGGCGTCTCTCTGGAATTGAGGCTCGGGTGGTAGGCGACCGGAATCGCCGTCGGCTGGCCGGGGCGTTGCCTTTTTACTACGGCTGGGTCGTCTTGGCCGCGACCGCCCTCAGCGGCTATACTTCCAGGCCGCTGATGGCCGCCACCACGTTGTCGGTGTTCGTGGTGCCGATGACCGAGCATTTTGGGTGGTCCCGCGGCTTCTTCTCGGGGGCGCTCAGCCTGGGCGGTCTGTGTGCCGTAGCCATCTCGCCGGTGGTGGGCAAGCTGATCGACCGTTACGGGTCCGGGGTGGTTCTGGCGGTCACCGCCGCGGTGATCGGCGCCTGTGCCGTTGGCCTGTCGCTCGTCAGCCATGCCTGGGCCTTCTACTCGCTGTACGTTCCGGGACGGGCCCTGTTCGCTATACCTTTGGAGCTGGGCACGGCGACTGCGGTGAGCAACTGGTTCGTGCGGCGGCGGCCGTTGGCCCTGGCGGTTTTGGGCGTCACCCAGGGCACGGGACTGGCGGCCATGCCACTGATCGTTCAGGCCATTATCGGTGGCTGGAGCTGGCGGGTGGCCTGGGCGTCCATGGGCCTCTTCACCATTTCCATCGCCGTGTTGCCCTCGCTGCTGCTGATCGCCAGGAGGCCGGAGGATATGGGGCTGGAGGTTGACCCCCGCCCGGCGCGGGCCGTCCTGCCGGCGGGCAGCCCCTCCGGCAGGACGGCGGCCACCGGTGTTGTCCCCGCCGAGGCCGATTTTACGGTGCGCGAAGCCCTTCACACCCGGGCCTTCTGGTTCTTGGCCGCCTTCGCCTTCGCCGCGTTCGTGGTGCAGGGAGGGGTTATCCTGCACCAGGTGCCTCACTTCATCAACCAGGGTCTCTCGGCGCCCGCGGCAGCCCTGACATCCGGCACTTTCGCCCTCTCCCAGGTCTTGGGTGGGCTGGTATGGTCTGTTTGGGCGAGACGGGTGCCGATACGTTTTCTCCTGTCCTTGACCGGATTCAGCGTAACGTTGGGGGCCATGGGGACCGCGGCCAGCGGGTCGTTGGGCTGGGGGATGGCGGCGGCCACTGCTCTGGGAATTGGGATGGGCGGCGTGCACCTTCTACTCCGGCTGGCCTGGGCCGACTACTATGGCCGGACGAACCTCGGCAGCATCAGGGGCCTGACCCTTCCGATGCAGGTCGCCGGCCAGACCTTCGGGCCGATCACCTCGGGGTTCATTTTCGACGCCACCGGCACCTATCAATGGGCCTTTTTCGGGTTTGGCTCCGTCGCGTCTTTGGGCGCACTGATAGTTCTGGCCGCCGCTCCGCCAAGAAAGCCGGCGGCACCGTCGGAAGCCTGAAGCGTTGCGCCGGCCAGCGGGGCGCCGGATATGGTCAGATGGCTGGTGCTCCGCAACCGGAGGCGATAAAATCTGAATGTTGGGTTCCTTGTGGTGTGCCTTGCGGCCGCCGGGTGCGCGAAGGGCCGGCACCTTAGCACTGCTGCCTGCTCGGATGGGTGGGAAAAGCAAGCGGTGATTGGTAGACTGGCAACAAAGTAGCGGAACATAGCTTGCCTCCGCTCGGAATGAACGAGGAGCCGTCAATCGACCGGCCTGGTTCGAGGACCATCTCTCGCACCATCCTGTCGTAAGGGGATCGTCATGACCCAGGAGCCAGAAGTCCGCCGGCAGCACCCGTACTTCATGTACGACGCCATCCAGCGTCAACCCCAGGCCATGGAAGAGATGTTGCGCAAGCATGCCACCCGCGCTCAAGAGGTGGCGGCCGCGATCGCCGGGAAGCGGCGGTTGCACCTGGTGGGCATCGGGACCTCCTGGCACGCGGCCCTGGTGGCCCAGCATTGGCTTCGCCGGTTCCTCGGGCAGTCCGCTGAGGTTCTGGCGTGGCAGTCATTTGAGTTTTGCTGCTACCCGCCGCCCTTGAACGACGAAGACGCCGTTATCGTCATCAGCCACCGGGGTACGAAGACCTACTCCTTTCAGGCGCTGGAAATGGCCAAGGCCAGCTCCGCCTACACCGTTTCCATCACCTCCACCGACCCGGGGGAGCGCATCCGGGTGGCCGACGCGGTGCTGCACACCGTGGAAAGGGAGCGCTCGGCCGCCTTCACCATAAGCTACACCGCGGCGCTGACGGTGCTGGCGCTGCTGACCACCGCCCTGGGGAGCTGGAAGGACGGCGGTGAGGAACTGCCGCTGCTTCGAGCCCAGCTAGAGGAAATCCCCCAAAAGATGACCCAGATGCTGACCCGCCAGAGCGCGGTGCAGCAGGCGGCCCGGCGGTTCAGGAGCCGGAGCCGGTTCATCTCCGTCGGCTGGGGGCCCAACACGGCCAACGCCTACGAGGTGGCGCTGAAGATGAAAGAGACCAGCGCCAGCGACAGCGAAGGGGTTCAGGTGGAGCAGCTGCTGCACGGCCCCTTCTGCGCCGTGGACCAGAAGTGCCTGGTTACCCTGATCGCACCTCCGGGGCCCGGCTACGAGCGGGCCATGAACATCGCCCGGGCTTCCATGGAAGTGGGCGCGCCCGTCTGGGCGTTGGCGCAAGACGGTGACGTGCTCCTGTCCGACCTGGCCACCGAGTCTTGCAAACTGCCGCCGGTTCCCGAGTTCTGGAGCCCTCTGGTCTACGTGCTGCCTTTGCAGCTTTTCACCTACTACCTGGCGCTGGCCCGAGGCACCCATCCCGACCTGTTCCAACGAGACAACGCCAGGCAGGCGGCCGCTCGCCGGCATTACGACCTGTAGGGCGAAACCCGGCTGACGGCTATGAGCAGCCGTAGAAGGAGGATCGAGAATGGCAACAACGGAAGACGCCCAGGCATTCCTGGCCAGAACGCGGCCGAACCGGGGTTATATGCTGGAGATGCACCGAATCATGGCGGCGGCCGACCTGGAATGGGCCCAGAAATACAACGTGTTCATCGAGGCCACCTACACCGGCCAGCGGCTCCTGGACCGCAAGACCAAGGAGTTGCTTCAGATCGTGGTGGAGACAGCGCTGCGGGCCGACGTAGAGCATATTCAGGCCCACGTCCGGGTGGCGCTGCAGGAGGGGGCCTCGCCCCGGGAGATTCTCGAAGCCATGCAAACGGTGATCGCCCCCATGGGCGCCCTCGCCTTCCGCCGTGGCCTCCAGGCCTGGGCCGCGGAAACGGGCCTTCACGGGGAGTAAGGGGTGCAACGTAGGGGCGAACGGCCGTTCGCCCCTACACGCCGCTATCGCGCCCGGACCACCGGGTTTCGCAGTACCCCGATCTCGCTGATCTCAACCTCGACGACGTCGCCGTCTTTCATGTTCTCGCCGGCTCCCTCGGTGCCCATCCAGAGGACGTCGCCGGGGTACAGAGTGAGGTACCGGCTCATCGCGCTGATGTAGGCGCGCACCCCGAAAATAGCGGTGCTGGCGTCATACTCGATTGCCACCCTTCCGCTGAGGGTGACCTTAACGCGGAGGTCATCAGGGTTCAGGCCCGTGACGATCCAGGGGCCCATGGGCTTGAAGGTGTCGGTGTTCTTGGCCCGCCACAGGGTCCGGTCGCCCCGCTGCCAGGT
>CAJWBT010000262.1 GCA_913020235.1 uncultured Chloroflexota bacterium | reverse complement strand
CCAATATCAGTGCCTCTATTCCCCAGTTAAAAGGCGCGATCAAGGAATTGCAGGAAGAAGGATATGACATTCCCGACTACCCCGATGTGCCCACAACCGACAAAGAACGCGAAGCGCATGGGCGCTTTTCCAAGGTGTTGGGTAGTGCGGTCAACCCGGTTCTGCGGGAAGGGAACTCCGATCGCCGGTCGGCCACCTCGGTCAAAGAGCACGGCAAACGCAATCCCCATCGGATGATGCGGGACTGGCCGGAGGTGTCCAAAACTCGCGTTGCCCACATGACCGGTGGTGACTTCTACGGTAGTGAACAGGCCGTGACAATCTCGGAAGCGGGATCGGCTGCGATCGAGTTTGTGGCCGGCGATGGTAGTGTGAACGTACTCAAAGCCGATATCCCCTTATTAGTCGGTGAAATCATCGATTGTACCGTGATGAATGTGAAGGCGCTGCGCCAGTTTTACGCTGACGAAATGGAAAAGGCCAAAGCTGATGGCGTGTTGCTGGGTTTGCATATGAAGTCGACCATGATGCGCGTGTCGGATCCGATTATTTTCGGCCATTGTGTCTCGGTTTACTACCAGGACGTGTTGACCAAACACGCGGCGGTGCTGGGTGACCTCGGGGTGAACCCCGACAATGGAGTGGCTGAACTCTACACCAAAATTCAATCTCTACCTGAGGCCAAACGAGCGGAAATCGAGGCAGATATCCAGGCGGTTTATCGCGCCCGCCCAGAGTTGATGATGGTGAACTCCAACCGGGGTATCACCAGTCTGCATGTGCCGAGTGATGTGATTATTGATGCCACCATGCCCGTGATTGTCCGCGACGGCGGCCGTACGTGGGGTCCCGACAACGAGCTGCACGACACGGTCGCGATGATCCCTGATCGCTCATATGCGACCCTATATCAGGCGATTATCGAAGATTGCCAGAAGCATGGGGCGTTCGATCCGTCTACCATTGGCAGTGTCTCCAACGTGGGGCTGATGGCCCAAAAGGCCGAAGAGTATGGGTCTCACGACAAGACCTTTAAAGCTCCCGGTAACGGGGCGATTCGGGTCGTGGACGCATCGGGCACAACTCTGATGGAACAGAGCGTTGAGGAAGGCGATATCTTTCGGATGTGCCAGACCAAAGACGCGCCGATTCAGGACTGGGTCAAGCTTGGGGTCAATCGGGCTAGAGCCACCGGCTCAATGGCCATCATCTGGTTGGATCCGAACCGGGCTCACGACTCTGAGCTGATCAAGAAGGTGGACCAATACCTGCCCACGCACGACACGGCCGGGTTGGACATTCGCACCATGTCTCCTATCGAAGCGATGAACTTCACGATGGCGCGCAGCCGAGCCGGTCAGGACACCATTTCCGTGACTGGCAACATTCTGCGTGATTATCTGACTGACCTTTTCCCCATCCTGGAATTGGGCACCAGCGCCAAGATGCTTTCTGTCGTCCCCCTGCTTAAGGGTGGCGGGATGTTTGAGACAGGCGCCGGCGGGTCGGCCCCGAGGCATGTCCAGCAGTTCCTTGAGGAGGGCCATTTGCGGTGGGATTCTCTGGGAGAATTCTGTGCCCTCGTCGCTTCCTTCGAGCATTTCGCTGAAGTGTTTAAGAACGATAAAGCGAAGCTCTTGGCTGAGACCCTGGACCAAGCGATCGGGCAGCATTTGGAGAACAATCGGGCGCCGTCGCGCCGGGTGAACGAACTGGACACCCGAGGCAGTCACTTCTACCTCGCTCTGTACTGGGCGGAAATGCTGGCCAAGCAGACCCAGGATCCAGAGCTGCAAGCTCGCTTTGCCGAGGTGGCCAAGCAGTTGGCCGCCAACGAAGACGGGATCGTTCAGGAGCTTACCGACGCTCAGGGACAGCCGATGGATATCGGTGGTTATTACCATCCCAATGATGAACTGGCCGCCAAAGCCATGCGCCCTAGCGCCACTCTGAACGCGATCGTGGACGCGATCTAGTAACCCACCATCTGGCTGCGGCGTGGTCTTCAGCCAGTCGGTTTACAGGTGGCTGAGTGCTTCGGGCTGAAAGCGGCTTCCCCTTAGCCCGTATCATCAAGAGGAACGGCTTGCTTCGCCGGTAGCCGAACCCGTGGGCGTGGTGGCGGGGCAGCGCAGGCCCCTCTTCCTCACGATTTCGCGGAGGTCAGCCCGCAAGCTGAGCCGCCAGTGCCTCCGGGCCGGTGACCGGAAGCCGGCAGGCGTAGTTCTGGCACACGTAGGCCGTCGGCTTGCCGTCGACCATCCCCCGGTCATGAAGAAGAGGAAGGTCGATGGGTGACGAGACCCTCCCCGGCCTCCCCTTCGTAAGGGGGGGTGACGAGGTTCCTGCCACCACTTTGTTGGGGAGATAACGGCTGAAGACGGTGTCTACCAGGTCTTGGGTAGCCGGGTCCTCCCGGGGGCCGATGATGGCGATCTCTTTGGGCGCGGAGAGGTAGAAGTCCAGGGCTCCCAGCCAATGGCCGGTGCCCGCCGGGGCCCGCCCCATCAGGTCACCGAGGGCCGTTAGAGGCGCAGCCCCTTTGGTGGTGTATTCCTGGTTGCCGGTGATGACCGCCAGCCGTAGCAGGACGTCGGCGGCCACCGATCCGCCACAGGGCTGGGCGTTGTCGAACACGTCCCGGGGCCTCACCACCAACACCTCGTGGTCCGAGCCGGTGTCGTAGAAGGCGCCGGCTTTCTCGTCCCAGAATAGCTTCACCATTGAATCAGCCAACTCGGTAGCCTCGGCCAGCCAGCGGGGGTTGAAGGTCGCCTCGTACAGAGCCAGGAGCCCGTCGGCAACGCACGCGTAGTCTTCCAGGTAGCCCAGAAGCTTGGCCTGCCCGTCCCGGTAGGTGCGGAGCAGGCGTCCTTGAGGCCTCATGGTCTCCATCAGGAAGCCGGCATTCTTGACGGCGGCCTGCAGGTAGTCGGCCCGGCCCAGAGCCACCGCCGCCTCGGCGAAGCTGCGCAGCATCAGGCCGTTCCAGGAGGCGAGGACCTTGTCATCCAACAGCGGGTGGACCCGGTGCTCCCGCACTTCCCGGAGGACTTTCTTCCCCCGGTCCATAACCCCATGCAGCCGCTCCAGCTCCAGCCCGTGCTTCTCAGCATAGGGCGTCACTTCCTGGGATACATTGAGGATGTTCTTCCCTTCGAAATTCCCGGCGTCGGTGACCCCGAAGAAGCCGCTGAAGGTGTTGCCTTCCTCGTCTCCCAGCTCGGCCTTGATTTCAGCCGGAGCCCAGACAAAGAATTTACCCTCTTCTCCTTCGCTATCGGCGTCCTGGGCCGAGTAAAACCCGCCCTTCGAATCGGTCATCTCCCGCAGGACGTAGTCCAATGTCTCCTGGGTAATGCGGCGGTATAGAGGGCGCCGGGTGACAAGGTAGGCGTGAAGGTAGAGCCGTGCCAGCAAGGCGTTGTCGTAGAGCATTTTCTCGAAGTGGGGGACCAGCCAGAAGGCGTCGGTAGAGTACCGGTGGAAGCCGCCGCCGATCTGGTCGTAGATGCCGCCTTGAGCCATCTTCTCCAGGGAAAGCTCCACCATCTCGAGGGCCCGCCTCGATGTGTCGGGGTATCCATGGTGGTGGTAGCGGAGCAGGAACTCCAAGGACATGGGCTGAGGGAACTTGGGGGCTGCGCCGAGGCCTCCGTTCTCAAAGTCGAAGCCGGCGGCCAGGTTGGAGTGGGCTTCGTGTAGGACCTCCTCCGTCAGTGGAGCCGTACCTTCGAGCATCTGGCCGGCGCGGCCCATCCTGTCCGCAAGCTGCTGGGTGACCCGGCCGATCTCCCCCCTGCTGTTGGCGTAGGCCTCGGAAATGGACCGGAGCAGTCTGGGGAAGCCCGGCATGCCGTAGCGGTCCTCCGGCGGGAAGTAGGTGCCACCGTAGAACGGTTTGCCTTCAGGGGTGAGGAAAACGGTCATGGGCCAGCCGCCGCTGCCCGTCAGCATCTGCACCGCCT
>CAJWBT010000261.1 GCA_913020235.1 uncultured Chloroflexota bacterium | reverse complement strand
GCATCGACGTTCCCCAGGTGTTGGGAAGCCGCTCCACCTACACCCGTTCCCGCCTTGGCGGCGTAGAGGGCCGTGCCTTGGAGCCGGGAGACCGGCTGGCAGTCGACCGGGAGGAGTCCGCCACCCAAGTGGAGGGCAGGAAGCTGCCCCGGGAGCAGATCCCTGCCTACGGGCACGGTCACGTGCTGCGGGTGGTGCTGGGTCCCCAGGACGACGCCTTCAGCCAGGAAGGCCTCCAGACCTTCCTCTCCGCCACGTACACGGTCACGCCCCAGTCCGATCGCATCGGGTACAGACACCATGGGCCTCAGATTCAGCACAAGGGAGGCGCCGACATCGTCTCCGATGGGATTCCCTTTGGCGCGGTGCAGGTGACTGGAGACGGGATGCCTATTTTGCTCCTGGCGGACCGCGGGACAACGGGGGGCTACACCAAGATCGCCACCGTCATCAGTGTTGACCTAGCCGCCGTCGCCCAGGCCGGCCCCGGCGATACCATGTCCTTCCGGGCGGTGACCGTGGAGGCTGCGCACCAGGCTCTAAGGCAGCAGGAAGACGCGATCCAGCAGCTCAAGGATACGCCGCCCACCGTGTTTGCCCGCCGACGGTTTCGGGCGACGGTGAATGGTGATACGTACGACGTTGTCACGGCATTGGAAGAGGCCATCCCTCGTCCGCCGAGCCCGGATACCGACGCCGCGACCCCTCGCAGAGTTGTCCGCGCCACGGTGGATGGCGAGACGCTCACCTTCGAGGTGGAGGTCAAGGGTCTCGACAGCCAGTGAGGTTTGGAGACGGGAACATATGGGGTGGCGCCCGAAGCTATCGGCCACGTTGCCTCTGCTGAGGCCTCCCGGCTTGGCGCCGAATCACTCTATGGGTTCTGCTCTGAAGACCGGGATGAGGCGATCAGTCTTGTCTTGGTACTCTTGATAGGGAGGATATGCTTCCACCGCGATGTCCCACAGTCGTTGTCTCTCGACTGGATCATCTACCTCTCGAGCCCGCATCGAATAGACCTCGGTCTTGTCGCGAATTTCAACGTTCGGCTCCGCCTTTAGATTGCGATACCACCGCGGATTCTTTGGCGCTCCACCCTGAGATGCAACCAGAATGTAGCTCTTTCCATCCACGGCTCTCATTAACGGGGTCTTGCGGATAGCACCTGTCTTCCAGCCTCGGTTGGTCACGATTATGACCGGCAGACCGGTGTCCCTCAAGCTTAGACCGTCGGTGCCTCCGCTGCCTTCATACAGTTCAACTTGATCCGCCACCCACGACCTGGGGCTAGGAATGTACTCGCTCATTCT
This sequence comes from uncultured Chloroflexota bacterium, assembly GCA_913020235.1. The sequence continues at coordinate 2,688 of CAJWBT010000261.1, read as the reverse complement.
TGCCTCTACTTCTCGCCGATAGTCCGCTCAGCCAACTGTGGCCAAGCGAGCGCAGACGGATATTAACACCTGAAGCATTGATGCGCTACCTACACGTCGTAACACGGCCCTCGATTCTCATGATGGGCCATTCGGCTGGTGCGTTAGAACGAGCTTTGCATCCGGCTTCCGATGCTTGGCCAAGAAGCCTGAATTCAAGGCCTGAACTCAAGGCCTGAACTCAAGGCCTGAACTCAAGGCCTGAACTCAAGGATCGAAGGCCCTGTCCTTGATTACCCACAATATATACGAATAGTGGTAACGATTTGGCTGCGGCTATAATGGGGGGCAGCAGGACCATCCACCAATTCGGCCCCAACCCGGTCCAACCGATGTGGTCCACTTCGCACCCAGGCACACATCGAAAGGCGATAGATGCAAGAAACACCGGCCACACGCCCGCTGGAGAGCGTTACCGGCGGCCAACGGCTCACTCTGCTGGTGACAACCGTGGCGGGACATGGCATCAAGCACATATTCAACTCAGCCTTCTTCATCCTTCTGCCTGAGATAAAGACAGGGCTCATGTTGAGCAACACCCAGGTGGGCACGCTCTCAACCGTCCGCAACGTCGCCGGCGGGCTCTTCAATCTTCCCGCTGGTTTCACCGCAGACAGGTTCAGCCGGTGGCGTGCCGCGATCCTGGGCCTTTCCATCGCCTTGATTGGAATCTTCTCGATGGCGCTGGGACTGGCGCCGAATTTTTGGGTGGCCACGGTCGCAGCTGCGTTCATGACTGCGGCCATCACCCTCTGGCACCCGGCCGCGATTTCCTCCCTATCCCGCCACTTCGCCGCTCGCCGCGGCTTTGCTATTGCGCTCCACGGCACGGGTGGCAGCTTGGGTGAAACTATCGGACCAGTACTGGCGGGCGCGCTGATCATCTCTATTGGCTGGCGGTTGGTGTTGCAATGGAGCGTGGTCCCCGCCATCCTATTCGGACTCCTGGTGTGGTTCGTTCTCCGCCCCATCCCAGCAGGTGAGGCCGCCGCCGCCAGCCTGGGAACATACCTGAGGTCCTTTCGGCAGCTTCTCCGCAGCGGTCGGCTGCTCCTGGTGCTTCTCTTTGCGGGAGGATTCACCGGAGGGGAGACCGTCGTTCTGACGTTCCTGCCCATCTATCTCAGAGAAGACGTGGGAGTCTCTAGCTTCGTCGTGGGCCTCTACCTGTCCCTCGCCAACGTGGGCGGTATCGTGTCACAACCCTTGATGGGCTACGCGTCTGATCGGCTGGGACGGAAAGCGGTCCTGGCTCCAAGCCTCACCATACTCGCGCTCTCCATCCTGGGCCTGTACCTGGCCCCTCCGGGATGGGTCTTCGCGGTGGTGGTGCTGATCATGGGCGCCTTCGCGTTCCCCCTCATGTCCCTTCACCTGGCGGCGGTCATGGACCTGACAGAAGGAGGCATCCAGGCGACAGCCGTCTCCCTGGTGTTCGGATCGGCTGTAGTTGTCTCCGGCATTACACCCGCCCTCGCCGGAATCCTCGCCGACGCTATCAGTGTAAAGGCCACGTTTCTCATGGCCGGTGGCATCGTGCTGGCAACTGCTTTGACCGCGACCGTCACGCGGTGGCAAGCGACGCCCGCTCAAGGGGCGTCCGGCGGACCCGGAAATCCGGCAGGCAGCTAGACGAGAGTCGTGCCCCTGAGATTGGAAGTCACGATATGCGACTCCCTCCCAGCCATCACGGCCGGCGACGGGTAGAGGCCCTTCGTTATTCGACCCGCGGCTAGCCCTCCGGCTCCTTTTCTAGCTCGTCCAGGACCCGGTGGGCACTGAGGACAGACGACTCCAGGCCCGAGTTCAACGTGTAGTCCCCACAGTAATGGATCCTTCCCGTGGGCGCCATCAGCGCTTCCGCCGTCTCCAGGTGGCCCACCCGCCAGGCCGGTATGGCGTGGTCCCAGTGCTTGATGGAGCCGGTAATGATCTTGCCCTTGATGTTCGGGAAGATGTCCATGAGTTCCTCGGAGAGCACCTCCATGGCCTCCCCATCGGACATCTGCCGCAGCTCCTTGGAGACCTTGTCGCCGGTGTAGACCCGGAGCAGTCCCTGGCCCGTGCGTTGCTTCACCTCGTCGGGGAAGGTGAAGGTGGGGTTGGTCACCGAGATGAACTTCTTCCCCAACACGGGAACGCGCCACACCCCGTCCCGCAGAAAGCGCTCTGAGTTCTCGCTGAGAAGGAAACCCGCCGAGGTCATGGACCCGTAGTAGACTCTGGACAGCGCGTCCCGCTTCCATTGGGGCATGTTTTTGACCATCGGCAGCACGAGCGGGGCCGGGGCGGCGATCACGCATCTTCGCGCCTCCACGGTCTTGCCCTGGCCGGCCTGGTTGTAAGTCACCCGGACTGTGCCGTTTTGCTGGGAGACTTCCTCTACCCTCGCCGAAGTCTCCGTTTTGTCACCCACACATTTCCATAACGCCTTGGTCAGCTCCCAGGTGCCCCCTTCGACGTAATACTCCTGCGCCGCGAAGTGGAGAAAGGTGTTGATGGGCTGAAAGGCCGCCACCTCGTGGGAAGGAAGCGTGTTGCTGGCCATGGATATGACGTCCCACATGGCTCTTATGTCGGGGTGCCGGACACCTACGAAGTCATCCAGCGTCTTGGCGAACAGCTCTCTTACCTTGGGGTTGTTCAGGT
>CAJWBT010000260.1 GCA_913020235.1 uncultured Chloroflexota bacterium | reverse complement strand
CTCAACGCCTCCAAGGAGGGCACCCGCCGCATCGAGGGGCGGGTCTTCCGGCGGATCGGCCTGGTGGAGTGTCTGGAGGTTGCCCGGAGCCACGATCACTACAACGCGCCTCTTGCCGGCAAGAACCGTGGCCGTGGCGTGGCCTGCGGGTTCTGGAACAACCGCGGGTTCATCTCCAGCTGCAACGTCACCGTCAACTCGGATGGCTCGGTGAGTGTGGCGATGGGCTCGGTGGATGTCTGCGGCACCAGGGGCACGGTCGCCCAGCAGACCGCCGAGGTGCTGGGGATCGACTACGAAGACGTGCGCCCCTCCGTCGTGGATACCGACTCCGTCGGCTACACCTTCGTGACTGGCGGCAGCCGGACCACCTTCGCCACCGGCTGGGCCGCCATCAAGGCCTCCGAGGAAGTGAAACAGCAGATGGTGGAGCGGGCGGCCAGAATCTGGGAGACGTCGGCCGAGGACGTGGAGTACGTGGACGGCGTGATACGTCACAAGTCGGACTCGGAGCTGCGGCTTACCTTCCGGGAGCTGGCCCGCCGGCTGCTGTCCACCGGCGGCGCAATCACTGGGAAATGCAACATCGATCCCTCCGGTGAGGGCAACGCTTTCGGGGTTCACCTGGTAGACGTGGAGGTAGACCCGGAGACGGGCAAAACAAATATCCTGCGCTACACCGTGGTCCAGGACGTGGGCAAGGCTGTTCATCCCGGCTACGTTGAGGGCCAAATGCAGGGTGGCGCGGCCCAGGGTATCGGCTGGGCGTTGAATGAAGAGTATTTCTTCGACGACCGGGGCCAGATGATGAACCCAAGCTTCCTGGACTACCGGATGCCCACCATCCTTGACTTGCCCATGATCGACACCGTTATCGTGGAGGTCGCCAACGAGGGCCACCCTTACGGGGTACGTGGAGTGGGTGAGAACCCCATCGTCGCGCCGCTGGCGGCCGTCGCCAACGCCGTTTCTCACGCCGCCGGCGTTCGGATGGACAGCCTGCCCATGAGCCCCGGCAAGCTACTTGAGGCCTTGGGTAGATGAGGCAGGAGCGGCCGGGGCCACGACTTACTGAGATGGTGAATGAAATCCCCCTCAGTCCCCCTTTCTAAATGGGGGATACCGGGGGATTTCCCGTCGTAGGGTTTGAGAAGTTGTCTATCGGTCCGCAGGCGGGTCGCCCACGGTCCGATGGCGTTCAGCAGTTGCGGATACCAACGGCTGACAGCAGGAGCAGGAGACTGGCGCCGTGGTCACCGTGTTCATTCCCACCATGCTCCAGACCCTGACCGGAGGGGTCAAGCAGGTCGATCTCGCGGCGGAAAACGTCCGCCAGGCTATCCACCGGCTGGACCAGCTTTTCCCGGGGATGAAGGACCGGCTGGTGGTTGAGGGGCGAATCAGGCCCAGCCTGGCCGTGGCTATCGACGGCGAGGTGGCCCGGATGGGCCTGTTGGATAAGGTGGGTGGCGACAGCGAGGTCCACTTCGTTCCCGCCATCGGCGGCGGGGCCCCGTAAGACCCCACGGATGGCACGGCGTTACCACGCGGCAGCCTCCAGGGCTCGTTTCTCGGACCTGACCTCGGCCTCCCGTGGCCTCATTTCCGGCGTCCCGATTTGGCTGTGCCCCTCCTCCTCCGGCACGGTCTCTCTGGCTGTCCCGTCCGGATAGAGAGAAGGGTTCAGGTTTTGCGCCGGGCAAGGGTTGAGGCCGCGGCGGACCGGTATCCAGAGGGATTTCCGGTAGTGGGATCGGGAGCGGGCGGCGTTGACGCGTTACGCGACCGGCTCGTAAAATGGTGCAATGAGTGTGGTAAGAGTGATGCAATCTTGACGGAAAGAAAGGCCAATCCCCGAACGGAAACCCTGGTGTCTGCTGGGGGAGTGGCCTATCGGCAGGTGAACGGACGGACTGAGGTGGTGCTATGCGGCCTCATCATGACCGCTGCAACCGGCCGTGCTGGGTCCCAACGGCGAGTCAAGGGCCATGACGCCCAGGGTGAAAGAGTCCGCTGGAGCCTGGCCAAAGGCACGCCCGATCCCGGAGAGTCCCTGGAAGAGACGGCTCTACGGGAGGTCCGGGAGGAAACGGGCCTGGAGGTGGAGATCAACTCCCCGCTGGGCAGCATCGAGTACTGGTTTTCGGACTACGAAGCGGATGTGCGGTATCATAAGACCGTGCATTTCTACTTGATGGAGACCGTTGGCGGCGACACGGGGTTGCACGACCCGGAGTTCGACGTGGTGGAGTGGTTCCCGGTGGACGAGGCCCTCGCCGTCATATCCTATCCCAACGAAGCCGGTATCCTGCGCCGGGCGCTGGAGACCATCGGGAAGCCCAAGGGAGATGGCTAGAATGGTGGAACTCCGGGGCTCCAGGGTGGTGCTGCGGGACAAGCGCCTGGAGGACGCGATGCAGGACTACATCTGGCGCAGCGATCCCGAGCTGGCGAGGCTGGACGCGGCCTTTCCTCTAACCATGAGCTTCGATCGCTACGAGAAGATATTCCAGGACCAATTGCGGTTTCCCACGCCCGGCTCCCACCACTTCTCCACCGAGACGATCGATGGCAAGTTCATTGGCAACTGCATGTACTACGACTTGGACAACGTGAATCTGGAAACCGAGTTGGGCATAGTCATCGGCGACCGTGAGTACTGGAGCAATGCCTACGGCTACGACGTGGTCACCACCCTGTTGGACTACCTTTTCTCTGAGAAGAAGCTGAAGCGGGTTTACCTGCATACCCTGGAATGGAACCGGCGCGCCCAGCGCTGTTTCGAAAAGTGCGGGTTCACCCCGGTCAGGCCGGTCCGCCGACTTTCCCAGGACTTCATCTTGATGGAAGTGTGGTGGGAAGACTGGTTCGCCAAGGCCGAGGAGCGCCTGGCCGCCAGGTGGAAGCATAGGGATGGCGACGAGGGGGGCCCAATCCCCGGCACGCGGTAGTCCCTCTTGTCCCGGATACCCCTTTTGTGGGAGAAAGGGGTCCCGCATCCCAGTTCTTCATCCTTCCGTTGGGAAGGACCGCTCCGAGACTTTCCCCATTCTCCCTCTAACAGACTCAGAGCGGACGGGGGTAATCTCCCAACCCCCATTTCACAAACGGGGGATATAGGGGAATCTAGCCCAGCAGCGTTGCCTCGCGGGCGGCGGCGAGGGCCTCCGGCAGGCTGATAGCGTCGACGTACAGGGCGCGGCCCAGGATGGCCCCCTCGACGCCGGTGCCGGCCAGACGCCGGATGTGCTCCAATGCAGTGACGCCTCCGGAGGCCAGGACCGCCATCCCGGTGTCCCGCACCAACTGTTCATTGGCGGCGAAGTTGGGCTCGGTCATGGTCCCATCCCGGGAAATATCGGTATACAGCAGGCGGTGTACGCCCAGTTCGGCCATCCGCAACGCCAGCTCCAAGGCGCTGAGGGGACTCCCCTCGGTCCAACCTTTGATGGCCACCCGGCCGTCCCGGGCATCCACCGCCACCACCACCCGGCCGCTTCCGTGCTTCCGGCAAAGGCCCTCAACCAGGGAAGGCTCCTGGACCGCCGCGGTGCCGATGACGACCCGGTCCGCGCCGGTCGCCAGCAGGCTTTCCGCAGTCCCCTCGTCCCGGATGCCGCCTCCGACCTGGACCGGTATGGCCAGCCGCTGAATGATCTGCTCGATGGTCTTCAGGTTGGCGGGCTTGCCCTGGGCAGCGCCGTCCAGGTCCACAAGGTGCAGCCGGGGCGCACCCTGCCGCTCCCAGCCCAGGGCCACCGAAACGGGGTCGTCGGAGTACACGGTTTCCCGCCCGTAGTCGCCCTGGTACAGGCGGACGCAGCGGCCCGCTCTCAGGTCAATGGAGGGGATGACTTCCATGGGACTCACGAGCTAGCAGCTATCAGCATTCAGCGGTCAGCTTCTGGCTACCGGCCGAGGGCTGACTGCTGATGGCTGACCACTGACCGCCTGTTGCCGGCCGGCGAGGGCGACAAAGTTTTCGTAGATGCGCAGGCCGAGACCGGCGCTCTTCTCGGGGTGGAACTGGG